>NZ_KV817583.1:0-370 GCF_001814685.1 Prevotella sp. HMSC077E09
CACCACTCAGTCTATCTCTTCCTTACCAAGACCACCAAGCAGCGTATGGCACAGCAGAGCAACTTCTCTTCGCTCTGCCGTGGACACCTGCTGCCCAAGGAAATCACCAACAAGGATGAAGTGATGAAGTTCATGGAAGCAGTGGACCAGTTTGAGCGCATCATCAACGATACCGAGCAGATAAGGATTGTCCGCATGACTGAAGAAGAGTTAGTCGGCACAAATGAAAAGGGCGGTCTGCTTGACAGGTATTTCTCTCTATCTGAAGAAGGGCATGCGTCTTTGGAGGACATCCGTCTGGGTGCTGACCTTGTGCGTGTGGGAGACAATATGCTTTGTCTGCATACACTTTCCGATACGGATGACCTAC
>NZ_KV817584.1:0-541 GCF_001814685.1 Prevotella sp. HMSC077E09
GCGCAGAAGTTGTGCTTTGAGGTTGTCGTTTGGCACTTTTGCAAAGCTCATCTGGGCTGCCCAAGCCAGTAAGAGCGCTATAATCATCTGCTTTTTCATAATGATAGTTCTTTCTTTTTATTATTCAGAACCTGATGTGAGGACTGACAATGCAAATTTAGACAATTTATAATAAAATGCAAGTTATGCGAAAGAAAAATGCAATTTCGTATAACGATTGTCCCTTTTCCTGTCAACTTTCTTCCTCGTTTTTAACACTTTTCTCCGCGACCAAACAGAAATGAAAAGCCCGTTTTCGTGAGAGTGCGAGGCCATTTTATGGTTTCGATACCCTCATTCCGGCCACCTTGAAATGCAGATAACCCTCCAAGCATTGCAACTTGACGCATATTGCACGGCGATCTGCATCATCTTAGGCCGTAATCTCATGCAGATTGCATGGTAAAATGACTGAGATTGCATCGTTTCGTCACATGATTTTATGTCTTCATTTGATTGTAATCATGTAACAATCTGACAATCAGTGCGTTGCGAAATGCAA
>NZ_KV817584.1:641-34604 GCF_001814685.1 Prevotella sp. HMSC077E09
ATTCTCAAGTTATGCAAAGGCAATTGTAAAGTTACTTCAAAAGATTTAACCTATTTTCTGCTACCTGTGATTTCGTGGTGGAATGTCAGAGGAAACATGCCGAAGAATGGCGTGGACTGGCTGACTTTTCGTGACTTTATATTTTCCGAACAAGCCTATAATAAAACCTAAACCGACAGAAAGAAAACCACAGAAGACTTTGTTTTATAAAAGAAAAAGCCTATCTTTGCAACAATATATCATTAAAATTGCAATAAAATGGACAATCTAAAGAAAGACTTTGCGTCAAAGTTGCTGAAGGTAAAAGCTATTATTCTCCAGCCCAACAATCCTTTCACATGGGCTTCGGGCTGGCATTCACCGTTCTATTGCGACAATCGAAAGACACTGTCATACCCAGACTTGCGCAACTATGTGAAGCTTGAATTGGTGCATAAGATACTTGAATGCTTCCCCGAAGTGGAGGCTATAGCCGGTGTTGCAACAGGAGCTATCGCCCAGGGAGCTTTAGTGGCCGACGAACTTCATTTACCTTTCGTCTATGTTCGCTCTAAACCGAAGGATCACGGCTTGGAAAATCTCATCGAAGGTGACTTGAAACCGGGGATGAAAGTGGTCGTTGTGGAAGATCTTATCTCTACGGGAGGCAGCAGTCTGAAAGCAGTTGAGGCTATCAGAAGCAATGCCTGTGACGTCATTGGCATGGTTGCGAGCTACACTTATGGCTTTCCTGTGGCCGAAAAAGCCTTTAAGGATGCTGGTGTTAAGCTTATTACACTCACCGACTACGAGCATGTTGTGGCCGAAGCACTGTCTACCGGCTACATCTCTGAAAGTGATGTTGAGGTGCTGCATGAGTGGCGCGAGGCTCCCGACAAATGGAAGAAATAGAATGATATAGCGTTTCTTGAAGCATGAGCGCTGACAGGAAGCGCAGTTTATCATTATATATTAACGCGAATGACATAATGATGAATTATGCATGATGCATTATGAATTAAAATGAATGGCAACATTTGAAAGTACTGTCCGACAGATAAATTATGCGCAACAGAGCGTATATCAGCTGCTGAGCGATTTGAGTAATATAGATAAGGTGAAAGACCGTATACCGGAAGATAAGGTGAAAGACCTCACTTTTGACACTGACTCGATTGGCATCAACACGCCGATGGGTGCCGTGAAACTGAACATTGTAGAGCGCGATGAGCCGAAATGTATTAAGTTTGAAACGACAGAAAGTCCGCTGCCTTTTAACTTCTGGATACAGATTTTGCCTGTGACGGCGCAGTCGAGTAAGATGAAACTCACCATCAAGGCCGATCTTAACCCTTTTATTAAAGGTATGGTTTCGAAGCCGTTACAGGAAGGTATTGAGAAGATTGCTGATGCCTTGCAGTCGATAAAGTATGAATAAGCCTTGTGCTCTGTCCCTTGTTGCCGCTTGTTCTGCAGGTGGGCAGCGGGCAATCTCCCTTTGAATTGTGAATGATGCGTAGTGCCTTGCAGACATTTTCCCTGCTTTTGATGCTGTTGTTTGTTGCTTCCTGCGGTGACATTCAAAACGAATATGGCAATTTTCGTCCTTATTTCGTGTATGAAAACAACGTTCATCAGAATGCGCGTTTAGCTGAAGCGATGACGCCGAATAGCGGTATGTTCTGTACAGTTCGGTGGCAGTTTATCAGCGGTGCGCAGTATTATGTGTTCACAAACAGCGACGGTCGGACGAGTAAAAGCATTCTCACTGACCTCGAAATCCAGCGTCGTCATGTTCTTGGATGCAACAACGGACTCATTGTGGGCTATGGTAATCTGAACAATCCGCCTGTGTTCTATGCCTACGATTTAGAGTGTCCTAACTGCTTTGATCCGCAGGCTTTGCCTTTGAAGAGTAAGCCTTTGCAGCTTTTGGCGGATGGAATTGCCGTCTGCAGAGTGTGTAATCGCCGTTATAACCTCAACAACAGCGGGGTCATAGTCCAAGGAGAGCGGGGGCGTAAACTTACGCGTTATCGTGCGCAGACCACTGGGCCGTATGGTGTTTTAGCGGTGAATTAAGGGCTTTCAGTTCTGTTTTGCAGTGCATTCAGTGTGGTTTCGGCCTGAATCCCGACTCTTTTCGCGTTATAGATTTCATGAAATGAGGGCGTTTTTAGTAATTTTTCATGAACAAAAATCAAGAATTATTTGGCAGTTCCAACAATTACTTATACCTTTGCAAAACCCAAACTGCGGAAATAGCTCAGTTGGTAGAGCACGACCTTGCCAAGGTCGGGGTCGCGGGTTCGAGTCCCGTTTTCCGCTCACTTGACTTTACAAGTTTGTAATCTCCCAAGCCGCAATGGTGGAATTGGTAGACACGAGGGACTTAAAATCCCTTGGCCAGTAATGGCTGTGCGGGTTCGAGTCCCGCTCGCGGCACCTCCTTAATTTAATTCACACGTATGCGCAAAAACCTCATTCTTACTTTATCGGCATGCTCATTGGTTTTAATGACGTCATGCTCTAAGTTGGGTAAACTCTCAGCCGATAACTTTTCAGTCACTCCAAACCCTCTCGAAACGGTTGGAGGAAAGGTTCCTGCAACGGTTGAAGGACAGTTCCCGGAGAAGTTTATGAACAAGAAAGCCACGGTTACTGTGGTTCCTGAACTCAGATATGGCAACGGACAAGTGGCAAAAGGGCAGGCAGTGACATTCCAAGGAGAGAAGGTTATGGCCAACCATAAAGTCATTTCTTATCGTCTTGGCGGTCGCTATACGATGAAGACTGTCTTTGATTATGTGCCTGCCATGCAGAAAAGCGACATGTATTTGGCTTTCGATGCCCGGATAGGTAACTCAAAAGTCAACGTGCCGGCTATCAAAGTGGCTACCGGTGTCATTGCAACAGCCGAGCTTTATCGCAAGGCAATGCAGCAGGGTGGTGCTTGTTTGGCACTTGATTCGTTCCAAAGAGTGATTGATCACAAGCAGGAAGCTAACGTGAAATTCCTCATTAATCAGGCTAACCTGCGCAGCAATGAACTTAAGAACAACAGTGTTCGCGAGTTTGTAAGCATGCTTAAGCGCATTAATGCCGACCGAGAGAAGCTGGCAATCAAGAACGTTGAAGTGCAGGCTTATGCCTCTCCGGAAGGTGGTTTCACTTTCAATGACAAGTTAGCCAACAAGCGTCAGAACGTCAGTGAAGGCTATGTGAAGCAGCAACTCAAGGGAACAAATCTTCAAACAGACATTGATGCCCACTATACTGCACAGGACTGGGAAGGCTTTATGAAGCTTGTTCAGGCCAGTAAGATACAAGATAAGGACGTCATTCTACGCGTTTTGTCGATGTATAAGGACCCCCAAGAGCGCGAACAACAAATACGTAACATGAGTGAAGGCTTCCGTGAGCTTGCCGATGGCATTCTTCCAGAACTCCGTCGCAGCCGTCTTATCATCAATTATCAGACTATTGGCCGCAGCGATCAGCAGATTAAGCAGCAGTATGCGACTGATCCGACGAAGTTAAGTCTTGAAGAATTGCTCTACGCTGCATCGCTTACAAACGATGTAAAGGCAAAGAAAGCTATCTATAAGAAGACAACCGAACTCTATGATCGCGACTATCGTGCCTATAATAACCTTGCAGCTTTAGCACTGAACGAAGGTGATGAGCACACAGCCAACAGCTATCTGAGTCAGGCTTTGCAGGCTAATCGCAAGGCTCCGGAGGCATATGCCAACAAAGCTTATATCAACTTGACTCATGGCGAAATAGCTGAAGCCGAGCATAATCTGGCAGATGCCACCGAAGCTAACGGCTTCAATGAGATTATCGGCAACCTGCATATCGCACGTGGTAACTATGCCAATGCCACCGATGAACTCTTCAATGACAACAACAGCGCTGCACTGGCACAGTTGCTCAATAAGAACTATGTAGCAGCCGAGCAGACATTGAAAGCTATCAAGCAGCCCAATGGTCTGACTTATTACCTCTTTGCCGTGCTCAATGCACGTCAGGGAAAGAACGATACAGCTGCAAAATATCTGAAAGAGGCATTGCAAAAAGATCCTTCTCTGGCCGAATATGCCAAGAACGACCTCGAACTTGCCAAAGTAAATAAATGAAGAAATTCAGTCTACTGATACTACTCACGCTGGTTTTAGTTGCCTGTGGCACCGATGGACATCATTTCGAAGTCGAGGGAAAGCTAACGAACTTGAACCAGGGTGAGTTTTATGTTTATAGTCCCGACAATGTCATTGAAGGCACAGATACCATCAAAGTGCAGGGTGGCCGCTTCTCTTATGAGATACCATGCGAGAAAGAAGGCGTGCTCATTGTAGTCTTTCCAAACTTCTCTGAACAGCCAATCTTCGCCCAATCCGGCAAATCTGTCGACATCAAGGGTGATGCATCACACTTGAAAGAGCTTGAGATTACGGGCACAGATGCCAATGAACTGATGACAAAATTCCGTCATCAGATTGCTAACATGACGCCTCCAGAGATTGAAAAACACGTGGGACTCTTCATTTCCGACCATTTGGAGTCTGTTGTCGGGCCGTATCTTGTAGACAAATTCCTGCTTCGTAAGCAGCAGCCCGACTACAAACGGGCCTATCGCCTGTTGGCATCCATGCAGAAAGAACAGCCACGCAACGGCTATCTTAACCGTCTTTTGGCACTGTGTAAGCCTTTGGCCGATGCTTCGGGAGACCGACTTCCGGCTTTCAAGGCCACTGATATCAACGGCAAGTCCGTTTCTTCGGTTTCGCTTTCTTCGGCTCCTGTCGCTGTTGTCTATACGTGGGCAACGTGGAGTTACGAGAGTACGAACCTGCAACAACGCCTGCTCGACCTGCACAATCGGGCTGAAGGAAAACTCCAATTGCTTGGCATCAGTCTCGAACCGAGTCTTACAACCTGCAAGGAGGAAGTCAGCAGTCAGCATCTCGGTTGGTCTGTTGTCTGCGATGAAAAGCTGTTTGAGGGTATGTTGGTTCGCAAGTTGGGACTTACTGCGGTGCCCGACAACATTCTTCTGCAGCGTGGCCGCGTCGTAGCACGTGGCCTTTCTGCCGATGATTTGATAAACCGAGTGGAGAAGTTGATTTGATTTCAAACGCTTTTCCAACGCCATAAACAACCTTAAACCATTCTTGCCATGCTTGTAAAAACCTATTGTGCCGCTGTCAACGGCCTCGAAGTAACCACTGTCACGATTGAAGTGAGCATGAATCCCGGTGTGGTCTATCACCTCACGGGGCTTGGTGATAAGGCCGTTCAAGAGGGCCGCGACCGCATCGCTGCAGCTCTTTTATACTGCGGTTTCAAGTTTCCTAAAGCCGATATCACTGTCAATATGGCTCCCGCTGACCTCAAGAAAGAGGGTAGCAGCTTTGATTTGCCGTTGGCGATAGCCTTGCTTGCTGCCAACGGAAGCATTCATACAGACTGTCTCGACCAGTATATGATGGTCGGAGAACTAAGTCTTGACGGCCAGCTTCAACCCATAAAAGGCGCTCTTCCCATTGCTATCAAGGCCCGTTCAGAGCATTTCAAGGGGTTGATAGTGCCTAAAAGCAATGTCAGAGAGGCTGCCGTGGTCAACAATCTCGAAGTCTATGGCATGGAAAATATGCTTGATGTCATTCAGTTTCTTACGGGAAAGGAACGCTTCGAGCCTGTAGTTATCGACACACGAAAGGAGTTTTACGAGCAACAGACAAGGTTTGACCTTGATTTCTGCGACGTAAGAGGGCAGGAAAACGTAAAACGTGCACTAGAAGTTGCCGCTGCCGGCGGGCATAATCTCATCATGGTAGGGCCTCCCGGCAGTGGAAAATCAATGATGGCCAAGCGACTTCCCTCTATACTTCCTCCGCTTTCGCTCTCCGAAAGCCTTGAAACCACTCAACTACACAGCATTGCAGGCAAGTTGGGATGTGGCACTTCGCTCATCAGCCAGCGTCCGTTCCGCTCGCCACATCACACGATTTCCGAGGTAGCTCTTGTCGGAGGAGGAAACAACCCCATGCCGGGTGAAATCTCATTGGCACACAATGGTGTGCTTTTCTGCGATGAACTTCCCGAGTTCAACAAGCATACTTTGGAGGTACTTCGGCAGCCGTTGGAAGACAGGAAGATAACTATCAGCCGTGCCAAATACAACATAGAGTTTCCCTGTTCGTTGATGTTTGTGGCCAGTATGAACCCATGTCCCTGCGGTTACTATGGCGATCCAACGCATCATTGCGTGTGTACGCCGGGACAGATACAGCATTATATGAACAAGATTTCAGGCCCGTTGCTCGACCGTATCGATATTCAATGCGCGATAACTCCCGTGCCTTTCAAGGACATCAGCCGTGGAAAAGAGGGCGAAGCGAGTGCAGAAATACGCCAACGCGTTATTCGTGCGCGTGAAATTCAGACCGAACGGTTTCGCGATGTCAAGGGTGTGCACTGCAATGCACAGATGTCTGAGCGCATGATTCATGCCTATGCCGAACCCGACGACCAAGGAATTGCCATGCTCCGAATGGCGATGGAGCGTCTCAGTCTGTCTGCCCGAGCCTATAGCCGCATTCTGAAAGTGGCTCGAACGATAGCCGATCTTGCCGGTTCTCCTCGCGTTGAAGTCGACCATTTGGCTGAAGCTATCAGCTATCGGCAGTTGGATAGAGGCGATTGGGGCGAGCGGTGAGCGTGTAAAATAGTATTCGCTACAACCCTCTTGAAAGGAAAGAACACTGCTCGTGGAGTCTGCTTAAAAACCGAAATGCGTCATAACGGAATATATGTTAACAGATGTCATAAATCATGACAAATTCCTTTGCAAGACTCACGTATTTGAAATGAGAGACGACTCCAGCCTAAATACGCCCTGATTTTTTGCATTTTGCAATATATTGACTGTCAGATGGTTACACGATTATAATCAAATGAAGACATAAATTCACGTGATGAAACGATGCAATCTCAGTCATTTTACCACGCAATCTGCATGAGATTACGGCCTAAGATGATGCAGATAGCCGTGCAATATGCGTCAAGTTGCGATGCTTGGAGAGTTTATCTGCATTTCAAGGTGGCCGGAATGAGGGTATCGAAACCATAATACAGCCTCGCACGCTCATGAAAATGAGCTTTTCATTTCTGTTTGGTCGCGGAGAAAAGTGTTAAAAACAAGGAAGGAAGTTGACAGTTTTCATGCATGAAAAGGTTTCAGGGGAGAACGAAACTTAAAGGTTTTCATGGGATAGTTGCTGGTAATATAATCGTGTTTTCTCTTCTATTTGAGGTTTCACCATCCCGTGGATAGGCATGTCATGGCTTATTCTTCGGCGAATATCCGTGCTGTTGAAATCATAGAGGGGCGTATCAACGAGCGTGACACTCGGCGGGAGTTGCTCGGCACATAGCGGCGAATGCTTGCGTGGATAGATGATGATGGGGTAGTGAAGGAGAATTTCCTGATGGTTTTTCCAGCGGTCGAAAGCTGCCCAGTTGTCAGAACCCATGATGAGGGTAAACGCTTTTTCGGGATAGGTTTCACGGAGTCTGCAGAGTGTATCGTAGGTGTATGAGGGCTTGGGCAGGCGGAACTCGAAGTCGCAGGCAATGAGGTTAGGCTCGTCTGCAAGGGCAAGTCGCGTGAGTTCTAAACGCTGATTGTCGGCCAAGAGGTCATCGGCCATGCGCTTAAAGGGATTGAGTGGCGAGACCATGAACCATATTTCGTCAAGCCGGGTGTGCTGAAGCAGCGTCTTTGCCAACGAAATATGGCCCATGTGTATGGGGTTGAATGAACCGCCGTAGATACCTACTTGGGGTTTAGGATGCTGTTTTTCGGCCACTTTTATCTGTTGTTCAGGAATGAAATGAGCAGTTTGTGCGTCTCTTGTTTGGCTGTTTCGAGGTCGTCGTTGACAACGATACGGTCGAATTTCGGTGCGAAAGAGAGTTCGTAATTAGCTTTGGCTAAGCGTTGTTCGATAACTTCCGGGAGGTCGGTTCCACGCCCGTTGAGGCGTCGGCGCAGCTCTTCTATCGACGGAGGTTGCACGAAAATGCTCATCGCTCGGTCGCCATAGAACTGCTTGATGTTGCATCCGCCTTTCACATCAACGTCGAAAACCACGTTTTCTCCACGTTCAATCTGGTCTTCAACCTGTGATTTCAGCGTGCCATAGAAGCGGTCTTTGTAGACTTCTTCATATTCCAAGAACTCTCCGTTTGCTATCTTCTGTTTGAATTCTTCAGGCGTAAGGAAGAAGTATTCCACGCCATTCTGCTCCGTTCCCCGCGGTGCTCGGCTCGTGCAGGAGATAGAGAAATGGAGGTTAAGTTCGGGATGTTCCTTCATCAGCCATTGCACAATGGTGCTCTTTCCCGAGCCCGAAGGAGCGCTGAAGATAAGAAGTCTGCCCGTAGACCCACCCCTTCCCTCCCGAAGGGAGGGTGTGTCTGCTTGCGAAAGATTTACTGATTTGTTGTCAACGGAGGGCATATTATCGTTTTCTTTCATTTTGTTTCTGATTTTATCTAACACGAAATGGAGTCTTAAAAAGACGTCATCATTGCTGAAACGCAATACGGTAAAGCCTTTGGTGGCAAGCCATCGGCTTCGCTCTTCGTCTTTTCTCTGTTGTTCTTCTGTGAGATGATAGTCGCCATCTAACTCTATAATGAGCCTGCGGGAGAGGCAGACGAAGTCGGGTATATAGTCGAATATAGGGTGTTGTTGTCTGAAATGTGCTCCCAACTGATTGCCTTTTAGGTATTTCCACAGCGTCCGTTCTGCTTCCGTTGGCTGACTTCTCATTCGCTTCGCCTGTTGAAGTAGCAGATGATAGGTGGCATCATCGTTTGTCTCGTAGCGGTATTTCATGTATGAAGTAATTGAGATGATGCATTAAAGACAATGCAGTTATGTCAAAAGAAAACTCACGAATAACCTTTCCCAAGTATGTTCTCCCTCCCTTCGGGAGGGTTGGGGTGGGTTACTTACAGCGCGTTCAGCACCTGTTCCTTTATCTGTTCCAACTCATCCTTCATCTTCACGACGATGTTCTGCATTTCAGCCTGATTGCTTTTACTGCCGGTCGTGTTGATTTCCCGACCCATTTCCTGGGCTATGAAGCCAAGTTTCTTGCCTACACCATGGCCTTCTTCGTTCATCGTTTCACGGAAATACTTCAGGTGATTGGTGAGTCTTTGCTTCTCTTCGCTGATGTCTAATTTCTCAATATAATAGATAAGCTCCTGCTCCAAGCGGTTCTTGTCGTAGTCAGCACTAGGGATTTGTTCGAGTCCTTTAACGATATTCTGGCGTATTTTCTCTATACGACTCTTCTCATAAGGCTCGATTTGGGAGAGCAGATGCTCGATGTTGTCTACCTTTTCATTGAATTTCTGCTGCAGGGCAGCACCTTCTTGCTTACGGAAAGCGACCAAAGCATCTATGGCTTGGCCTATAACTTGCGAGGCAACTGTCCACTCTTCGTCGGTAAGTTCTTCTGTATCGGTCTTTGTGGTGACGTCAGGAAGGTTTAAAAGTGTGGCATACCAATCGGTAGGCTCAGGGATTCCGGTCTGTGCGGAGATAGCTTTTATCTGCTTATAATAGTTCTCAACGAGTGCAGTATTAATGGGAGCAGCGTCAACAACGGCATCTTTTTCAATCCAAATCGCAAAGTCTACCTTGCCACGTTCAAGGCTTTTGGCCACTGTCTGGCGTATTTCCATTTCCTTTTCACGGTAGAGTGGTGCAATACGGGTAGAGAGATCCAATGCCTTACTGTTTAGAGATTTAATCTCAACATTAATCTTCTTTTCCTTAAAGGTCACGACAGCTTTGCCGTAACCCGTCATTGACTGTATCATAATTAGAACGCGTTAAATTTCTGCAAAAGTACGAATTTTGCGGGAAAAAAGCGTAAATTTGCATTTTATTTAGAATATATTTTTCATCTATGTCGTGTATATTGCACATTGAAACGAGTACCGATGTGTGCTCGGTTGCCGTCAGTAATGACGCAGAATGTATTTTCAACAAGGAAGACTACAGTGGCCCGCATCACAATGAGACCCTTGGTGCCTTTGTTGATGAGTCACTTTCTTTCATTGACAGCCATGGTTTGAAGCTTGATGCAGTAGCAGTGAGCAGCGGACCAGGGTCATATACAGGACTTCGTATAGGGACTTCGATGGCTAAGGGCATTTGTTACGGTCGCGATGTAAAGTTGATAGCCATACCGACTCTTGAGCTTTTGGCTGTTCCCGTGTTGCTCAATGAACACCCACAAGAGGAAGATGCACTGCTCGTTCCGATGATTGATGCCCGCCGAATGGAAGTTTATGCACAGGTGTTTGACCGCGCATTGCATGAGGTTCGTCCTATTCAGGCCGATATTGTGACTGCCGAAACTTATAAAGAATACCTTGATAAGGGTGTGGTTTACTTCTTTGGAAACGGTGCAGGCAAGTGTATGAACGAGATTAATCATCCTAATGCCCGCCTTGTGGAAGGCATTCAACCTCTTGCCAAGAATATGTTTCCATTGGCAGATAAGCGCTTTGCCGAGGGAAAGTTTGAGGATGTGGCCTACTTTGTGCCGTTATATTTGAAAGATTTCGTTGCTAAAATGCCAAAGAAACAGCTGTGATTATGAAGATTGAAGGATTGGATTACAATACACAACGTGAGAAACTCGTCATGCCCGAGTATGGACGTGAGGTGCAGGACATGGTGAATCTCTGCGTCACCTTAAAGACAAAGGACGAGCGTCAGGCCTGTGCTGAAACGATTGTTGCTATCATGGAACGCATGTTTCCACAGAGCAAGGAGGGCAATGACTATCAACAGAAGCTCTGGGATCACTTGGCAATAATGAGCGATTTCAAGCTTGATATCGACTGGCCTTATGATATCAGTGAGGCCAATAAGATTACCTCAAAGCCTGAACCGATGGAGTATCCGATGAAACGGATACCGGTACGCCATTACGGACATGTCCTTTTTGAAGTTTTCGAACGGCTCAAAGAGATGCCGAACGGCGAAGAACGTGATGAACTTATACGTCTCACTGCAAATCAGATGAAGATGGATTTGATGACATGGAGCCATGGTTCAGCTGCTGACGAGAAGGTAGCTGACGACCTTGCACGTTTCACTGACGGTAAGGTTCAACTCAATCTGAATGATTTTGTGTTTAATAAAATCACGGAAAAACCCGTTGTTAATACCCCTAATAAGCGTAAGAAAAAATAGCCTATGGAGTCATTCATCATCGAAGGTGGCCATCGGTTGAAAGGCACTATCACGCCACAAGGCGCCAAAAACGAGGCACTTGAAGTCATTTGCGCTACGCTGTTGACGACAGACCCCGTGCGAATTAAGAATATTCCGGAGATACTTGATGTCAACAATCTCATCAAGTTGTTGCAGGAAATCGGGGTGAAGGTGACGCGACATGCCCAAGGTGATTTCACTTTTCAGGCCGATGCGCTCAATCTTTCCTTTCTTGACAGCATGGAATTTGTGCGGAAATGTGCCTCACTTCGTGGAAGTGTGCTCATGATTGGCCCACTGTTGGGGCGCTTCGGCAAGGCAACCGTGGCCAAACCCGGCGGAGATAAGATTGGACGTAGACGCTTGGATACTCATTTCTTGGGTTTCAAAAGTCTTGGAGCAAAGTTTGTTCGTGACCCCGAACGCGATGTATTCCAAATCCAGGCACATCGACTGAAGGGTAGTTATATGCTGCTTGACGAGGCTTCGGTTACGGGAACAGCCAATATAATCATGGCAGCGGTGATGGCAAAAGGCACAACAACGATTTATAATGCAGCCTGTGAGCCTTATATTCAGCAGCTATGTCATTTGCTGAATGGCATGGGTGCCAACATCAGTGGTATTGCCAGCAACCTCTTGACGATAGTAGGTGTCGACAAGTTGCATGCTGCAGAGCACTCCGTTCTGCCCGATATGATAGAAGTCGGCTCGTTTATTGGCATGGCAGCTATGGTGGGTGACGGCGTTCGTATTAAGAATGTGTCACTCCGAAACTTAGGAATTATCCCTGATGCCTTTAGGCGTTTGGGCGTAAAGATACAGGCTGAAGGTGATGACTTGTTCGTTCCTCGTCAGCCACATTGCGTTGTTGACTCGTTTATCGACGGCACAATTATGACTTTGGCCGATGCTCCTTGGCCCGGACTTACCCCCGACTTGATTTCCGTTCTCTTGGTAGTTGCCACACAGGTGCGTGGCTCTGTGCTCATTCATCAGAAGATGTTTGAGAGCCGTTTGTTCTTTGTTGACAAACTTATTGATATGGGAGCGCAGATCATTCTATGTGATCCTCATCGGGCAGTTGTCATTGGACACGACCACAAGATGAAGCTCCGTGCGGGGCGAATGACCAGTCCTGACATCCGTGCAGGTATTGCTTTGCTGATTGCAGCCATGTCAGCTGAAGGCACAAGTCATATAGCAAATATTGCGCAGATTGACCGTGGTTATGAGAATATTGAAGAGAGATTGAACCAGATAGGGGCATGTATCAGGCGAGTAGATGATTAAACAGGAAGACGTTTATAAGATAGGAAAGCTTGGGAAACCCCATGGAGTGAAAGGCGAGTTGTCGTTCCTTTTCAGCGATGATGTATTTGATCGCGTCGACGCTGACTATCTTGTGCTCGATATCGACGGTATTCTTGTGCCGTTTTTCATGGAGGAATACCGCTTCAAGAGCAACGAAAAAGCACTCGTGAAGTTTGTAGATATCGGCTCAGAAGAGCGTGCCCGACAGCTCACTGGTTGTGAGGTTTTCTTCCCACGTAACCTTTCCGACAGCGACGCTGAACATGTTTCGTGGGCTGAAATCATAGGTTTCGCAGTCATTGATAAGCAGAATGGACAGGTTGTCGGACACATCAAGGGCATTGATGACACCACAATCAACACGCTTTTTGAAATAGAAACCACCGCAGGCAACGACATCTTGCTTCCTGCCCACGAGGAGTTAATCCACGAAGCCGACATGCAACGGCGGGAAATCAGAATGTCAATTCCCGATGGTTTGCTCGACTTATAACCCCAAGATGATAGAAATGGAAAAGAAAAAACAACAGATATGCATCCTCGGTTCTACCGGAAGTATCGGCACGCAGGCCCTCGATGTCATTCGACAGCACAGTGATCGCTACGAGGTCTATTGTCTTACAGCCAACAACAGTGTAGAGAAACTGGCTCAACAGGCACGTGAATTCAAGCCGGCTGCAGTCGTTATAGGCAATGAGGCCCATTATGAGACGCTGCAAGAGCTGCTCCGTGACGAACCGGATATCAAGGTTTATGCCGGCAAGGAGGCCTTGGAACAGATTGTTTCTGCCGAACCTATCGACATGGTTCTGGCTTCCATGGTTGGCTTTTCGGGGCTTGTTCCAACCATCAATGCCATTAAAGCTCATAAGAAGATATGCTTGGCAAACAAGGAAACGCTTGTTGTTGCAGGCGAATTGATTTGCAGTTTGGCCAAAGAAAACCATGTACCTATCCTGCCGGTCGACAGCGAACACAGTGCAATCTTCCAGAGTATAGTCGGTGATGCAGATAATGAAATCACGAAAATCCTGCTCACTTGCTCGGGCGGGCCATTCAGAAAGTTCAGCCATGAGCAGCTCAAGACGGTCACAGCTGCCGATGCTTTGAAGCATCCTACATGGAATATGGGGGCCAAGATAACGATAGATTCAGCCTCACTGATGAATAAAGGCTTTGAAGTTATGGAGGCCAAATGGCTCTTTGGTGTGCCCGCTGACCGCATACAAGTGTTGATTCATCCGCAAAGTATCGTCCACAGTGCCGTTGAATTCATTGATGGAGCGGTGAAAGCACAGTTAGGTGTGCCCGATATGCGCCTGCCTATCCAGTATGCTTTCTCTTTCCCGGAGCGATTACCCCTTAGCGGTGAGCGCCTCGACCTCTTCAAACAGCAATGCTTGGAGTTCTTCGAACCCGACATAGAGAAGTTCAAATGTCTTGCTTTGGCCTATGAAGCTATCAACAAAGGGGGCAATATGCCGTGCATACTGAATGCTGCCAACGAGGTGGCGAATGCTGCTTTCCGACGTGATGAGTGCTCATTCCTCGACATGGCTGACGTGATAGAGAAGACCATGCAGCAGGCAACATTTGACAACGACCCCAATCTTGACATTTATTTGAAGACTGATGCCGAGGCACGAGCTATAGCCCGAAGCCTCATTTCGAATGCAGCGGCAGTCTGAAGTCATTAATCTTGAATTTTAAAACAGTAAATAAATAATGGAAATCATATTTGTAAAGGCATTGCAGTTCGTTCTTGCAATCTCCCTGTTAGTGCTGCTCCACGAAGGCGGACACATGTTTTTTGCCAAGCTTTTCGGTATAAGAGTAGAGAAATTCTATGTTTTCTTTGATGTCAGCATAGGCAAGTGGGGAGGCAGTCTGTTCCATTTCAAACCTAAAAACAGTGATACCGACTATGGCATGGGATGGCTTCCGCTGGGTGGCTACTGCAAGATTGCCGGTATGATAGACGAGAGTTTCGACACCGAACAAATGGCCAAGCCAGCCGAACCGTGGGAGTTTCGCACGAAACCTGCATGGCAACGCCTGCTGGTGATGATTGGCGGAGTCACCGTTAACTTCTTCCTTGCACTCTTTATCTATTCAATGATCATGTTCGTTTGGGGCGAAACCTATGTCCAGATGAAAGACATGAAGCAGGGAATGGTGTTTAATGAGGAGGCAAAAAGCTATGGTTTCAAAGACCACGACATTCTTGTGGGCACTGAAAAGGGGCAGTTCAAGGACTTTAGTGCCGATATGTTCCGCGCACTTTCAAAGGCGACACGTGTTGATATCATTCGAAATGGCAAGCCAAAGAGCCTTTCTCTCTCCGGAGATATTAATCTTCTGGACATGATTAAAAGCACTCCGGCTTTCTGTAGGCCTTATCTTCCAGCAACAGTCGACTCTGTTATCCCTGGCGGGCCGGGTGAGAAGCTTGGCTTGAAGAAAGGAAACAAGATCCTTGCCCTTAATGGTGTGAAGATTACTTCAGCCAATCTGTTCCTTGATGAGCTAAGCAGATTGAACGATGAACTGGCAGCTTGCAAGACACATGCCGACAGTATGAAGGTACGGACGGTACAGTTGGTTTATCAGGCCGACAAGATTGACACGGCGAAAATCGTGCTTACACCTGATTTGAAACTTGCCATTGCATTCCCAAGTGTGCAGAGTCTCTATGTCGCTACCCACAAGAGCTATGGCTTCTTAGCCAGTTTCCCGGCAGGAGTTACTTATGGTTGGGACGTCTTGAAGGGCTATGTGAGCGACATGAAGTATATCTTTACGGCCGATGGTGCCAAGAGTCTTGGCGGTTTCGGTTCCATTGGAAGCCTCTTCCCCTCATCATGGGACTGGTATCTCTTCTGGAAAATGACGGCCTTCTTAAGCATTATCCTCGCCTTTATGAATATACTGCCGATCCCTGCACTTGATGGTGGGCATGTTCTTTTCCTCATCTACGAGATCATTACGGGTCGTAAACCGAGTGAAAAGTTCATGATACGTGCCGAATATACAGGCGTAACAATCCTCATTCTGCTGATGATTGTGGCCAATCTTAATGATATATTGAGGTGGTTGGGGTATATGTAAGCGAGACCTCCCCCAGCCCTTGACACCCACCCCTGACCCCTCCCGAGGGGAGGGGAATGTGAGATAGCGAGACCTCCCCCAGCCCTTTGCTTTCCTCGTTTCGCTTACTCAACGAACAGCGACCTACGGTTCCCAAGGAGGGGGGCATTTCCTTGTGGTCTTTCATGATTATGCATTATGCATTGTGCATTATGAATTATCTCAAGGGGGAGCATTTACTTGTGAGCTTATAAGCAAGAGTTCGGTGGCTTTTTAAGCCACTGCAATATAGCTACTGATAATACTTAATTATGAATTTAAAGAAGAATCTTGATCTATGAAACGTTTTTTTGCAAGCCTTTCAGGGCTTATTCCTTTTCTGGTTCATGCGCAGTTGGCGGTTGTCGAGGCACCCGATACAACACTGTTGAGCGGTAGTATGTTCACGAACGAAGCCCAACCGTTGGAGAAACTCGCGTTCAATCGCAAGGGAATAGCTACCTACAACAATCCGTCTTTGAAAGAGAAAGCGCAGATACAACTGTTGCTTGCCGATGGAAAAACTTACTGTATAGTGGTTGAACCGGGCAAGACGCAGCGGCTGAAGCTTACGCGTGGCAAGGGCGGAAAGCTGCAGGCACAGTATAAGGGCGCCAACATTATCCTGTCACAGCTGTTGAATGAACTCGCAGCTTTCGTGCCCGAAAAGAATGCGGCCTATGAAATGGCCAACCGAAGTGTGGACACTATCAGCTTCGCCGAGGCTCATCGGCGTCTTGACGAGCGTTATCATCGCCTCGTGAAAATGGCTGGTGAACTCGGAACTCCAGACGAACGGGCACGTCATCTGCGCGATGTTGAATTAGCTTATCTGTCTAATCGTCTCCTCCTTTTATCTGATGAAGACTATCAACATCAGCGTGATCCCAATGAAGATAAACGTTACATGGCGTTGATTAACGACATCAATCCTGATGATACGGCCTATATACAACGCGGACTGACCGACATGTTTGTGCGCAGCAAAATACCGTTTTCAGTGATGCAGGAGGCTACAGTTGGCAGCTATGGTGAGGCATATCTGAACGCTGTTGATGCTCATGTGCACAATCCTCACGTGCGTTCTTTCCTCATGGAAGGCCTTGTTGGTGCGATATTGGGACAGATGCCTGCCAATGAGGTAGAGTCATTCTGGGCCGTCGTGAAAGCCAAGGCTGCCCCTGAAATCGTGCAGAAGTATCAGCATGTTGTTGATGCACAGCGCGCCACAAAACCTGGTGTGAAGTGCCCGGATATCACATTTTCGGATGCCGAAGGCAAGAAACACCACCTTAGCGACTATTTCGGCAAGGTGCTTTATATCGACCTTTGGGCCACTTGGTGTAAGCCTTGCCTTGCTGAAATCCCTGCCCTTGCAGCACAGGTTGAGCATTATAAGAACGACAATCGCGTGCAGTTCATCAGTATCAGCCTTGACAAGAGCCGCGCTGCATGGTTGACCCGCCTGCAGAAAGACCGTCCGCAGTGGCTCCAGTTCAATGCCAACGATGAGGAAAACACCGTTATCTCCGCGGCTTTCAGCGTGATGTCAATTCCTCGTTTCATTCTGATTGCAGCCGATGGCACTGTGCTTGATGCTGAAGCTTTCAGGCCTTCTGACAAGGATTTTCAAAAGAAGTTAGAGGGCTTGTTGCAATAACTTCGTGCCCGTCTCCCTATTTCTTTGCCCCCTTGAGACTTTTTCTTGAGGGGGCTTTTGTGTCTGCATATCTTGTTATATAGGTTAACAAACTTTAAGAAAAAACTCAAAAAACCTGACAGTTGATAGGCAACGGACTTTCAATGAGCCTGATTTTGTCTGCTCATTTCAGCCTTGAAGCGTTGCCATCTCCATCAAATCGTCTTGCGTTTTGCGTCATATGACGCAGTGTTTTGTGGCATATCAGCATGTAATATGATGCAGATTACGTGCAGTTTTGCATCCTATCGTACAGGCCTTTGCTGCAAAATATGAAAAAAGGGAAAGCACTTGTGCACTTTCCCTAAGGCAAAGATAATGAATTTTAGAGGCGAATGCAAATCCAATGTGAAAATAAACAACAAATCTCCGCATTGCCTTGAGCTTCTCCATGCTGTTTTGTCAGCATTGAAGTCCATGGCGGTTGACTTTTGGAATGTTGCATGTTGCTTGTTGATCAGAGACTTTGTCATCGGCTGTTCAATAGGTAGGAAGATGTTGCATGCCATGTTGCTTTCTGCTTGTTGCATTGGAAATCATCGTTTGGCAATAGACAGAACTTCGTCAGGCAAGGGGGAGAAGAAGACGGTTTTCCTCCTTTTTCTTCCTCGTTTCTTTCTTTTTATCCAAAAATATACGTACTTTTGCCCATGTCTTCATTGTGCCATGTGAGCTGTGTCAGGCTTGCCTGCCTATGGACAGGATTTGAAAAAGAAGATTGGAAAGCGCTGAAAAGGAACGAATGAAATATAGGTTGTTCATGATCATGATGCTTGTCGGCATGTCGCTGCAGTTGAATGCCCAGACAAATACCGTCGGGAAACGCCCCGGAAGCGTGCTCCCTGAGGATCGGGATGTCGATATGGATGATCCTACTTTCGTGCCCATGGTGCGCGTTGGAAAGGTGCTTCAGGGGCGCGACTCTATCCAGTATGTCGAGCTCAACAATATATATGTCTACCCACAGCCCGTGTTTGAGAATGCACAGCAGCGCATGGCCTACAATCGGTTGGTGTATAATGTGAAGAAAGTACTGCCGATAGCCAAGGAAGTTAACCGCATCATCATCGAAACCTACGACTATATTCAGACGCTTCCCAATAAGAGAGCCAAGGACGCTCACTTGAAATATGTGGAGAAAAGCATTAAGGAAGAGTACACACCACGCATGAAAAAGCTGACCTATCAGCAGGGAAAGCTGCTTATCAAATTGGTTTATCGCGAGTGTGGAAATTCGGCTTACGGTACATTGCAGGCGGTGTTGGGGCCTGTCCGCGCGGGTTTCTGGCAGGCTTTCGCTTGGACTTTCGGTGCTTCTTTGGCTAAGAAATACGATCCGAACGGCGTTGACCGACTCACCGAACGCGTGGTGTTGATGGTTGAGGCAGGTCAGTTATAACAGGAAAAATGAAGAAATCAATGAAAATAACGCTTGGAGTTGCTGTGGCTGCATTAGCTATAGGCGGACTCCATTACTACAAAAATGCGGATAGCAAGGTGCAGAATATCGAGGAAACCGAAGAGGTTGCGAAGGTAAATCCAGTGGGGCCGTCGTTCAATGCCGATAGTGCTTACGCCTTTACAAAGGCACAATGCGACTTCGGACCACGCGACATGAACAGTCGGGGGCATGACCTTTGTGGCGAATGGATTGTCAGTAAGTTCAAGGAATATGGCTGTAAGGTGACCACGCAGACTGCAACGCTCGCGGGATATGACGGCACAAAGCTGCGCAGTCGTAACATCATGGCGAGCATTAACCCCGAGGCGACGACGCGAATACTGCTTTGTGCGCATTGGGATAGCCGTCCGTGGGCCGACAACGACCCTGACAGTGCGAACTGGCGAAAGCCTATTCTCGCTGCCAACGATGCTGCAAGTGGGGTTGCCGTGATGCTCGAACTGGCACGAATTATCGGGAAAAGCAAGGATGAAAAGGCGTTTAACAAGCAGTTGGGCATTGACTTTGTGTGCTTTGATGCCGAGGATTGGGGCACTCCTCAATGGGCAGATGTGGCTGATAATGCCGATAGTTGGGCGCTTGGTGCACAGTATTGGAGCAAGAACCTGCCGCAGGGTTACGAGGCACGTTACGGCATCTTGTTGGACATGGTGGGTGGCGTTGGTGCCAAATTCTACCGTGAAGGCATGTCAATGCAATATGCTCCGGAGATTGTAAAGAAGGTTTGGCGTGCTGCGCGTGAAGTGGGATTTGGCAGTTATTTCCCTAAAGAAGACGGCGGAGTGATTACAGATGACCACGTGCCTGTCAATCAGTTTGCCAAGATTCCAACGATAGATATCATCCCATACTATGCAGATTGTCAGCAAAGTAGCTTCGGCCCAACGTGGCATACGCTTGCCGACAACATGGAAAATATTGATAAAAACACGCTGAAAGCTGTCGGGCAGACACTTGTCCAGGTGATATACAAGGAGAAATAGGTGGCAGGTTACTGCTTCAGATGCGCAAACAGGGATACATTGAACATGTATCCCTGTTTATGCATTCAATCGTTTTAAGTGATTTGAAATGGCAGCATGACCTATAGGTAATTGCTTTTTGGCTTCTTAAAACCTAACGGAGGCCTTCTCTTTTACGCCTCGCATCACCCTCAGCCAGTTGCCGCCCCATATCTTCTCAATATCAGTCTCACTGTATTTTCGGCGGAGAAGCTGGATGGTAAAGTTGATCATCTCGGACGCATCGGCCATTCCCTTGATGCCACCATCGCCATCAAAGTCGGTTCCTACGCCCACATGGTCAATTCCCATGATGTCGATAGCATGTTCAAGATGAGCCACGGCATCGAGGATTGAGGCCTCACCTTCTTTCTTGAGAAAGCCATGATACATCGTGGTTTGAGCCACACCGCCCTTTGCTGCGAGTGCACGCAGCTGGTCATCGGTGAGGTTACGCGGTACATCACACAGCGCTTTGCAGTTGCTGTGGCTGCAAACAATCGGCGTGGTGCTGATGTCTAAGGCATCATAAAAACTCTTTTCACCGCCATGACTGAGGTCAACCATGATACCAAGTCGGTTCATTTCGTGGATTACCTGCTCGCCGAAAGCGCTCACTCCGCCGTGAGTACCCGTGCCTCGGGCACTGTCGCAGATGGCATTGTCACCGTTGTGGCACAGTGTGATATAAGTAATACCGCGCTTTGCAAAGTGTTCTACGTTTGCAATGTCATTCTCAATGGCCAATCCGTTCTCTATTCCAAGCATGATACTCTTGCGTCCCTGCGCTTTATTCAGATAGAGGTCGTCAGGTGTCCGAGCGATAGAAATGTAGGCTTTCTCACGCTCAACGATAGCTTCTATCTGGTCGAATATGCTGTCAGCATACTGCTTTGGAGACATGCCTTCAGGGATTTCGCCGGGCTTCGGGTGTTGAGGCAGATAGGCAACCATCGTCACTGCATCGTGTCTCCCGTCGTTCATTTTGTGCAGATCATAAAGGATTCGCGGGTCTCTTTGTTCGAAATGAATGCCTTGGGGAAAGAACATCGGTGTGTCACAATGGCTGTCAAAGGTCAGCATATGACTGTGCAGGCGTTTTGCTTTGCTGAATTCTGCACTGCGTTCCGTAAGCCATTGGAAGAGTCTCAGCCCCTCTTCTTCGAGCCATTCGGGATGCCATTGCACGCCGATAATTGCCTTTTGCTCACTACTTTCCATGGCCTCAATGATGCCATCGGGTGCAGTTGCGGTGACATGGAACTTTTCTCCGCATTCAGCTACAGCCTGATGATGGAACGAGTTGACGAAAGTATGCGTGCCATAGAGGGCTGCCAACATGCTGTTTTCCTGTATGGTGATGCTGTGTGTAGGCTCTTCGCGCTCAGCGTCTTGTCCGTGTTTCAGCGGTGTTTTGATGTCTTGTGTAAGCCTTCCGCCTAAAGCAAGTGCCAGCGTCTGCATGCCTCGGCAAGTTCCAAGCATAGGAATTTGTCGGTTATAAGCTAATCTTGTGAGCAGCAGTTCGGGCAGATCGCGCTCGCGGTTGATATGATGAAGCGCTTGAAGAGGCTCCTCCCCGCTCCACAACGGATTGTAGTCGGCTCCGCCGGTAAGCACAAGTCCGTCAATACGGTCAAGCGTATTGATGAGTACATGGCGGTCGGATATGGGGGGAATGATAACAGGTGTGCCCCCCGCTTTTACGATTTGGCGATAGTAGACACTGCGAATTGTGGCATCACCGTCGGCATAATTCGCCGTAATACCAATCATCGGACGATGTTCGGCCTCTGGAAATGTGGAATATATCTCGTCAAGATAGGTCCCGAGTTGAAATCTGTTCGTCATTTTCTCTGTACAAATGTAACATCAAATCATTCGTTTTCATCGATAGGAACGGGTATTTCGCGCTTGATGCTCTGCTCAAGTGAGATCAGAGTTTCGGTCGAAACGACGCCCGGAATGCTTTGTAATTGGTTGTTGAGCAAGTCCATCAGCTGCTCGTTGTCTTTGGCATAGAGCTTTAAGAGCATCGTGTAGGGTCCGGTTGTAAAGTGACATTCCACGATTTCGGGAATGCCGATGAGCCGTTTCACCACGTCTTTATACATGCTTCCACGCTCAAGATTGAGTCCTACATAGGTGCAAGTGGAGTAGTTGAGGCTCTTCGGATTGACATCAAAACCACTACCCGTGATAGCGCCATTCTCCATGAGATGCTGCACCCTTTGGTGGATGGCAGCACGTGAAACGCCACATGCTTCGGCCACATCCTTAAATGGAATGCGTGCATTTTTAGAAAGAATGCTCAGTATTTTCTTATCAAGTGTATCGATCTTATCCATATTTCACATCGTTGTTTGTTATTCTGTTCAATACAATTACATTCTGATAGCAAATATAGATAATATTATTTGAACAGACAATAAAATGCGCAGAAATCTTTCAATTCCTGCGCATTCTGTAAATCATGTGAATGATTTTATTTCTCGATATCTACTAACTCGACTGTGAAGACGAGGGTAGAGAAAGGCTTAATCTGGCCTGCTTGTCGACCGCCATAACCCAAATTCTGTGGTATGCAGACTTCCCATTTACTGCCAACAGGCATCATTGTGAGTGCTTCTGTCCAGCCTTTGATGACTTCATTGCATCGAAAGACATTGGTTTGAGGGTCGCGTTTGTAGCTACTGTCAAAGACTGTACCGTCTATCAAGCGGCCTTCGTACTTCACTTTCACCTTGTCTGTCTCTTTCGGTTTAGGGCCGTTACCGGCGATGAGCACTTTATATTGCAGTCCGGAAGGCGTGGTCTGCATGCCTTCTTTCTGTGCATTGGTCTTCAACCAGTCTTCGTTTTCCTTCTTATAGGCGGCATTCCGCGTCTCAACGACATTGTCCATACGCTTGCGATAGAGTCTGGAAGCTTCGCTTTGTGCGAAGAATGTGGTGTCATTCTGCAATGCAGCGGTGAAGCCATTGAGGAACATTGCACGCTGTATAGAGTCGTTTGAACCTTCGAAAGCCTGCTTCATGTTGGGCAGAATGCGGCTGTTCACCATCTCTGCAATCTGCATTCCGGCTGCATAAGCCTTGAAAGCAGGATCTCCAACGCGTGACTGTGCTTCGCGAAATCCTTTCAGAAAGTCGGCCATATTCGTGGTATCGACTTGGAAACTCTGCTGAAGATAGGGCACAAGACCGTCTGTTGCCGTCATACCAGCAAGATAGCTGAGCGAGTCAGAAGCAGAAACAAGCTTCACTGCTGCTTGTTGTAAAGTGCTCATTGGTTTCTTCTTCTTGTCCTTTGCCTGTGTAGTAAGCGTTGCGCCCGCCATGAAGACGAGCGCAATAAATATGAGTTTTTTCATTGTCGAATGTTTTATTTGCTGCCTACCTTAACCAATTCAATCTTGAAGATGAGGGCAGAGAAAGGCTTGATCTGGCCTTGTTCGCGGTCGCCATAAGCCAAGTTCTGAGGAATATAAACTTCCCATACAGAGCCGGCAGGCATGTGAACGAGTGCATCTGTCCAGCCTTTGATGACTTGGTTGGCTTTCAAAGTGATGGGTTCTCCGCGCTTATAGCTGCTGTCGAAAACCTTTCCGTCGATTGTTTTGCCTTCATAGTTGACAACAACTGTAGAAGTATCCTGTGGCATTGCACCCTTTCCTTCCTTGATAACCTTATATTGTACGCCCGAAGGTAAGGTCTTTACGCCTGCTTTATTCTTGTTGGCAGCCAACCATTTCTCACCGGCTACCTTGTTTGGGCCGTACTCTTTCTCCATGTTCTTGCTCTTGATAGCCATCATTTTGGTCTGTGCAAGCTGCTGTGCCTGCTCGGATGTCATCTTCACATCATTGTTCTTACCCGTTGTTCCGGCAATGAAACCGGCCATGAAGTTCTTCAGTGAGATGCTCTTTGTAGAGTCCTGACCATACACTTCGCTGTTAATGCCCTTGATCATCTGGTTAGAAATCTGCTGACCTATCTGTATTCCGGCGTAGTAAGCAGCTGTTTTCTTGTCGTCACCAGCGTTGGCACCGTCGTTAAGACCTTTGATAAACTCGTCCATATAGGTAGTATCAATCTGCATACGACCTACGAGAAACTCTTTCAGTCCTTGAGACTGAGCCATACCCATGGCGTAGCTCATCGTGTCTACGTCGTTCTTCAAGTCGGCTTTTGGAGTTGAATTGCCACAAGCGGAGAATGTTGCGGCAGCAATAACCATAATGGCTACAAATGCTAATTGTTTCATTTTTTAAGATATTATTTTATGTATTATTTCACTGTTACAAGCTCCACATCGAACACCAAGGCTGCAAACGGAGGAATGGATGCGCCTGCACCGCGCTCGCCATAGCCGAGGTTGTAGGGGATGAAGAAGCGATATTTGCCGCCTTCTTTCATCAGTTGCAGTCCTTCTGTCCAGCCGGCAATCACTTGGTTGAGTGGGAATGTGGCGGTTTGACCGCGGTCATACGACGAATCAAACTTCGTTCCGTCAATCAATGTGCCTTCGTAATGGCATTCAACCGTATCAGTAGCCTTCGGACTTTTACCGTTTCCTTCGCGCAATATCTGGTATTGCAGCCCCGAAGCTGTCGTGATGATGCCCTCTTTCTTGCCGTTCTCTGCGAGGAATTTCTCGCCTTCAGCCTTGGCAACCTTGCCCTTTTCAGAAGCTGCAGCCTGCTGTTTGGCCTCTTGTTTTGCAAAGAATTCCTGCACAAGTTGCTGTGCTTCAGCCTCATCTAATTTCAGGTTGCCGGCGATAACGTCTTTAATGGCCTGTGCAAAATCGTCAATATTAAGTTCTGCGGCACCCATCTGCGACAACTGTCTGCCGATACCGATGCCGAGTGCATAGCTTACTTTATCCATAAAATGCTAAGTTAGTTGTTTTAATTCATGAAATATTTCGAAATCACGTGCAAAGATAGCAGAATAAAACTGAATAGAGAAGAAACGATGCTTTAATTTTATTAAAATGCAATCAGCTTCACATAATTTTTATATATATTTGTAACATGAATGCAACAAAACAGGACTGATGCTCTGATGCAGTATCAATAAAAACATGGAATTATGAGAACCGAAGCTTCAAAGATTGTCTTCCTCACCGGCGCGGGCATGTCGGTTGAGAGTGGATTTAAGACATTTCGCGGCAGTGACGGCCTTTGGGAGAACTATCCTGTGGAGCAGATTGCCACGCATCATGGCTGGGAAAACGACCCGACATTGGTGACTGACTTCTACAACATGCTGCGACGTAAGCTTTGGAATGCCTTGCCTAATGCGGGACATCGGCTCATTCGGTCGCTCGAACGGGATTACCAAGTGACTGTTATCACGCAGAATGTGGATAATCTACATGAGCGTGCCGGTTCTTCGCACGTCATTCATCTGCATGGGGAGCTATCAAAAGTCTGCTCAAGTCACGATCCCTATAATCCTCAATTCATTGAAGAACTGACACCTGAAAACAGTGATGTCGCCCCGGGAACATTGGCCAAGGACGGCAGTCTGCTGCGTCCTTTCATCGTTTTCTTTGGAGAAAGCGTCCCGATGATAGCGCCGGCAGCCCGCGAAGTGGCTTCAGCCGACATCTTTGTCATCATCGGGACGAGTCTTAATGTCTATCCTGCTGCAGGGCTTCTACAGTATTGCAAGCCCGACATTCCCATCTATCTCATCGACCCAAATCCTGTGAATGCAGGCGGATATCGGCATGTAAAGCAGTTGCAGATGGGGGCGAGTGAGGGAATGAAAGCGTTGATAGAGAGCCTCTCTCAGACCTCTTTCAAGGGGGAAGAAAACCGAGTTTGAACTTTCATGCAATGTTGTTGCGAGTGTTGTTGTTTAGGAAATGGGATGCGACTTGTAAGTAGATAGAAATCAATTAGTTAGGAATTGTCTTGTAATTTGCGTCAAATCATTGTGTAACTTGATGCAGATTAGCTTGTTATATGACGCAGATTGCGAGGTAACATGACGCAAGTTACATCGTTTCTTGATATGACTTACTTTCGTCTTCTGTTTAGATTTGTTACATTGCATAAAGTCTTTGATACAACATTCCACAGGGCCTCATCATAAAAGCTTTGTCTTTGTCAGCAGTGTTTAATCAAGAAATATGAAGTATGTCATGAAAAGGGAAACAATATTATCGGTAGTCTTGGCAGCTTGTAGTATGGTAGTTTTTGTGTAGACTGCCACCTTCAAGAATTTCAGTTATGCGGAAAATGATACGTAGTGTCGTGCAGAGTAGTCGGAAATCACGGCCTATTTCGGCCGAACTTACCGAAGAAGAATCCCAGAAACTATTGATGTTGAAGATTGAAAGTAATGGCCGTTGTTGCAGTTTTTACTATGTGCAGAAAGGGGAAAGCTTATATGTCTTAGTTCAAGGTGTTGATGCTGTTAATCTAAGTACGCTTCAGAACTGTGGCTTTTTGGGGGTTTGCATCGATCTTTATGCTACCCTAAACAAATTGGTATGTGTGAAATAATCTGCTGTTAGATTTTTACTGATTAGCTGCTTTCCCTGCTTCATCGCCATTGTTTCATTTCCCTCGCAAAACTAATCATCATAAAATATCTGTAGGAGGAAGCTTGACGGCTCCTCCCACCATGATAAACAATGAAATAGAGAAAGGCTACTTCTCTACGTATGTGATTACAAGCATATTGGTGTATGCTTTGCTTCGCTTCACTTCAACCTCTGTAGGTCTGCCTTTGGTATCTGTTTTGTAAATGTAGGTTGCTGTAGATGGTGTATCATTCTGCCAGTCTATACTTTCCAGTAAATGGGTGGAACGGAGTCCTAAAAGGTCTGCCCAGAGATACTTCCATGTTGATGAAGCTGCCATTCCCTGGAGGAACAGGTTGAGATCAGGGTAAGTATGGTTTGCAGTTGTCGCATACTTGCGGTTTATGATCGTTGTTTTCCCTTTCGTATAAACAGACTTGATTAGGTCACCCCTTTGCCATGTCAAGGTCACCGCATCGTAAAACGGAGACTTGTATGAAGTTTGATGCCCCTCGCTGTCATAGACATGGTCTTTCTCTATGCGCGTCTCTGTTCCATCTTTGAAGTATATGGATTCTTTCAATTGCTTCACTTTGTCTTTTGCATCCAATGCCAAACGGATTTCAGTAGGCTTTATCAAATTCGTTTGGTATTTGTTATTGGTGTAGTTGAGTATGACTTCTTTATCGGCGTAAGTCAGCGTTCCATTATACACTTTCTTGGAATTGGTGCCGGGATATGTTTCTTCAAACGATGTAAGACGCTTCTGACCGTCGTAGCTGAAGCTGATTTCATAATTCTTTTTCATGCTTGCTTTGTCGTATTCCTCTATTTTGGAAATGTAGTCAAGCTTTTGTTTTGCTGGGGGAGGTGGGGTAGGAATGTCCTGATTATCCTTTGAGCAGGAGGTGAGTATGCCTGCTGCCAATAACATAAATACAATCTTTTTCATTTTAAAACCAAATTGATAATTCGGGTACAAAGGTACATGTTTATTTTGAAATCGATAAAAGAATAATCTAAAAGAACGTCATAAAATGAATATGATTCTAAATGTTTCAAATGCTTTTAATTCTTGTTTCTAAACTAATTGTGGCGCTTTTGTGAAGTGTTTTGCCTATAGATACCTTATAATTAAATAGGTTTTAAGAGGTGTCTATTCCTGTTCGTCTCATGTTTTTTAAGTACTTTTATTATACAAAAGAAAACGATTGTTTGGATTTTTTTCAAAATCTTTTGTGGGTATATTCCCAATATTTATATACCTTTGCCACGATTTTTAGCATTTTACTTGGTGGAATGTTTATTGCATAAAGATTTTTTGAGTGCTTACCGAGTTTGTATATTTAATAATTATCATTTAATAAAGGACAAGATTATGAGAAGTTTTTACAGGATTCCCATGTTGGTATTTATGCTTTTTGCACAAGTAACGGTGATGATGGCGCAAGGAAATAAACCGGAAACCATACCGTCATCCGTGTACGGTATCTATGAAGGTGAAGCCACAACTGAGGTTGAAAATAAAGGAACTAAAATGCCTGGATCAAAGAAGAAGGTAAAGATTGAAATCAGTAAAGGCGAACAAGGATTTACTGTGGTGACGCTTAAAGATTTTACTTTGGGCAAATTTTCATTTGATAAAGTTCCTTTTAAGGAATGTCAATTACGTCCTCAGACGGATAAATGGCAGGTATATTTATACAGTAATCTTTATGGTTCTTTTACT
This sequence comes from Prevotella sp. HMSC077E09, assembly GCF_001814685.1. NCBI lineage: Bacteria > Pseudomonadati > Bacteroidota > Bacteroidia > Bacteroidales > Prevotellaceae > Prevotella > Prevotella sp. HMSC077E09. The sequence continues at coordinate 28,806 of NZ_KV817584.1, forward strand.
ACAAAGGATAATAAATACGTCATGCAACTTGAAGGAAATATAGATGAAGATAAAAGCTTTGTGCATAAAGACGGAACTTTAGATCTTGACTTTACCATTATCTTTAATGAAACAAGAATTAACCATGTGTTCAAAGGCAAGAAAGTAAAAGATACTACGGGCATCAATAAACTGACTCGGCAGAGTGGCAAGCAAACTATGTATGATTTGCAGGGACGCCGGGTTGAAAAGCCAAGTAAAGGAATATACGTTGTTAATGGCAAAAAAATTGTTTATTAATAGATTGCCAACTTATTTCACATCGTTCTATAAATCGAATAAGGCAGGAATGTTTCCTGCCTTATTTTTGTATGAAATGCCAAATGATTTTCATCTGATTAACCCAATAACGGTTTCATGGCTCGCTCTTCTTGGCGTATGCGCACAGCAAGCAAACATAGGTAAATAGGCAGACCAATAGATAGCGTGAACCACGCATGACAGAGCAATCCCACACCTATAAGTTCGGGGATAATGTTGAGAAAATAGTTCGGGTGGCGCACTGTGCGGAACAGGAAACTACGTTCAATGCGCTGATTAGGCACGATATAGAGCTTGACAGTCCATATATCACGAAGCTTGTAAACGACATAGAAAAGCATGAGATAGGCAAACGTCATGATCGCAAGCCCTATGCCTGACACTTTCTCAAACTCGATGCCTGTGGTGTAAGCTTCGTATAAGGCAGAAAAATAATAGGCTATGTGTGCCAAAGTGATTAAAAGCGAGTTGAACTTGCCATATTGTATGGCCCCACACCTGAGTAAACGTTTTTCATTTCGGATTGAAAAATAGAGAGAAAACAGTCTCAATACAAAAAAAGTCACAAAAATAATAATTACGTATTGCATAACTTTAAGATGAATGATGATATTATTTATGCGATGCCAAAACAAAGATACTTGATAAACATCCCTTGTGTTATTTTGAGTTAAGTCAGAGAGTTCTCTCGCAGAAAGCCTCTATCCCGGCATCGCTGGAAAGACAAAGGGCTTCGCAAGAGTGTGCAAAGATAGACAGTTCTGCGGTGCTTCCCAAATAAATGAAAGGCAACTTAGAAGTAATTAACTCTTTTTGTAAGATGTTTTCAAGGTTGGATGTCGGAGAGTCTGGTTTATATGACAGTGAAGAGTCCTGTCTGGTACAGCCTTTACACCATGCCCCTAAAGTAGCAAAGTATTGAAGGGCTTCTTCCGTTTCAGCCTGTTTTTATCTTCTTTCTCATGTTATGAAGATACTGTTTTGGGTCAGAAAGTGCTTCGATGAGCGTCAAATGGGGTCGTGAAATGACTCAAATCATGCTATAAAGTGACTCAAATGAGGCTGTAAAATGCGTCATATTGCGGTGTATTCTGCATCAAGTTACGATGCAATAGAACTTGAATTGCGCACTGAGACCTCTGCAAAACCTACCATCCTCTCTCTATTTTCTCCCATATACTCTTAGAAGAATGAATATTTATTTGTGAAAAGAATGTCTGCTTGACCTTTCTTTATGCAAGGAATAGGTCAGCAAAACTTGGAGAGGATAACTTCTGTTTCATACTATAAAGGTACAAAAATATTTGAGAAAGGCAAATTATAAGAGAAGTTTTGCAGAGGTCTCAATCCTTTTGCATCTCTGCCAAAGTAGCAAATCTATAATCTGTTTTTTATCCAGATTAATGATATTTACCTATAAATATTATTGCTGTATATTTATTCTTGTTTAGTAACCATACAATAAAGTATGATATTGTCAAAGCCATGATAAAGGCAAGAAAAATGCATGCCCATGTGCTTAAAGAGGGCATAGCAGTCTGTATGCCATCAACAATATAGTCCATGATTGACAAATGCACCACATATAGTCCTAATGATACAATTCCAAGGTGGCAGAGTATATTGTTCAGTGGGTGGGTGTTATTCAATATCTTTGGTGCTATGCTATTTATAATTAAGATTGCTACAAGAGCAGTAAATCCCCTATAGGCATATTGAAGTAAAGAGGAAGGTAAATAGGGAATGGCAGGAATCCATGAAGGTAATCCGTGCATTGTCCACCCCCAAGCTAACCATATCCAAAGAAAGAAGAAGATTACAAGTGTAATTCTGTTCCATTTCACCTTTAACTTAAAAGCTTTGAACTTATGCAGGAAATAGCCAACAGTATAAAAGAGAAAATAATAGGATAGGAATTGAAACCCTAATATGCGTATCTCCATTGTAACCATTAGCCCCAAAAGCAAGAGGCATGTGCAAAGGATAATCCATATTTCATTTATCTTTAGATTGAATGCTACCAGCTGTGCAAGTCTGAATATGGCAAAAATCCAGAAGAGCACCCAGAGAAACCAAAAGGAGTGATCGGGATACAGCAGAAAGTCTGTCGAGGCTTGCAGTGTGTAGTCTCCTTTTCTGATAAATGTTATAATTATCCAAACAAAGTAAGGAACAAGCAACTGTAAGCTTCTTCGTTTGCAACTCTTTAAATACTCTTCCTTAGTATAACTTGATAAATCTCTTCTAAAAAGCAGCCAGCCACTAACCGCTATAAAAGCTGGCATATGAAAGGAGTAGATGAAATTAAACACGTGGTTACTATTGCATTCATATCCAAGGGTACCCTGAATGGCATGTCCAAGGATGACAAGAAGCATAAGCCACCCCTTGAGAGAGTCTGCCCATATGAGTCGTGGTTGTGTCATGTTTATTTTTTTATAATATTCAGTTTGGTGTTTTTAGATAAAAAGCTGACAAATCTTGGATAGACTTCATACATTAATCTCCACAGATTTAACAAGCAATTGCAAAGTTATCTTATTTTTCTTATAAATTACTCTTTTACCTCATAAAAGTTTAGTCTTACTCTCGGTTCGGAGTAGATAAACTGTCAAAACTCTGCCCATACTCATTGAAGAGGATAGGCATTAGGGATTGTTTCAAGTAAAATCTTCCTCCAAATTGGTGTAACCTCTGTTTCATCAATATGGCTATAAAGCAGCAAAGTATTGAAACATCTTTCCCGTTTCAGCCTGTTTTTCTCTTCTCTCTCATATTGTGAAGATACTGTTTTGGGTCAGAAAGTACTTCGATGAGCGTCAAATGGGGCCGTGAAATGACTCAAATCATGCTGTAAAGTGACTTGAATGAGGCTGTGAAATGCATCATATTGCGGTGTGTTCTGCATCAAGTTACGACGCAATAGAACTTGAATTGCGTACTATGGTTTTCGAAGTGGTGAAATTGCATGGCAGGCTTTAGACCTATATTGCCCTTATCTTTTCATCGAAATCCTTGGCTCCGCCTTTCTCATGAAATAGTTTTTGCAGGAGGCGTTGCCGCATGTTGGTTACGCTTTGCGGACTGATTCCGAGCAAGGCAGATAGTTCGCTGGGAATGAACCGCAGACGGATGAGCATGCAGATGTGGCGTTCTTTTGCGTTGAGGTCGCTATGGTTGAGCAGCTTTATCAGTGGAGTGTCGTGGTTGACAATGAGCTGGGACAGTTCATGCCAGTTGCTTTCGGGGGCTATTTGTCCACGTGAAGCAAGGCGATGCAGACTGAAAACGCAAGCGCTGGTGAGCATTTCATTTTCTATGTTCCATTTTTCAGGCGCTTTTCTGTCATCTTGATAGTGGGCGATGCGCTTTTCCAAGAGGCTGATTTTGCTTCGGGCCTGCTGATATTCTTCGAGGTATTGAACGTATTGGGCATTGACATTGTTGAGGCTGTGACGCAGTGTTTTCAGTTTGTTTTTATAGTGGCGGTGTCCCGTGATGGCAAGGAAAGCAAGACAGATGATACCCAAGAGCAGGGCATTGATGCGTTGGTAGGCCCGCTTTTGCAGCGTAGCATGCTCGTAGTCGGCCTGCAATTGGGCAATCTCATCGGTGTTGATATGCGGTGCTTCCTTTGTGGCTCGGCGATATTCCTGCAAAAGGAAAGTGTTGTCGGGCTTGAATTTCAGGAGAGAGTCGAGGGCAGCCATGCGCGTTTCGTGGTCGCTGGCGTTGGCAGCTTGATACCAGTAGTCTTCTGCCATGGCTGTTTTTCCCTTTCTTTGCCACAGATTTCCTATGGCCATTGCAGCGTGGTAAGAGTCGTCAAGAGGGTAGGCTTGGGTGAGATATGCACCTGCATGCGCATCATCCTGATGGTCGAGATACCATTCCCCGATGCTTGTCATCGCTTCTGCGTAGGTGTGAAGGTCGGTTTTGTCGATGAAGGGTAAAGCTTGTTTCAGGCACAGCATGGTGCTGTCAGCGTGTAGCAAGCGTTTGTGCGCATGACTTTCATAGAGATAGCATTGAGCAATCAGTGGCTGATTTCTTTTGAATGCCCGTGCAGATTGACGTGCTTCCTTAAACTGTTGCAGTGCCCGCTGATAGCAACCGTTGGCAAGATTGATGCTCCCAAGTTGCAGTTTGGTGAGGCATTGTTGGTATTTGTCGCTGTTGGCAGTGTGTTGTTCTGCAGCAATAGCGTTCGTGAGGGCTTCTTTGTAATAGCCATGCTTGTGTTGGTTGATACTCTTGCAGAGCAACGCGCGTGCGAGTAGAGTGCTTTCGTCCTGCTGTCTGTAGTAGTTGATGAGCGTGTCAATGGTTTGGTTTGTTTGGAAGAGAAGCGGTTTTTTCAGGAAAGTTTCGCAATAGAGCAGGCTGTAATAGGCCTTGTCTTCAGGGGTGGTAAACAGCGTGTTGTTTTCATATAGCAGGTTGAAAGCCGAGTCTGGGTTTGTTCGCTGCAGGCTGTCAACGTGCATGAGGAAAGCGTTGCGGGTGCTCTTTGTAGAACATCCCGCAACGAAGAGAGAGATTATTAATATAATAAGGTGGAGTTTCCTCATTCTTTTATTTGAGTCTGAAAGCTACAGGTATGTTGAACTTCACTCTTACGGGCTTGCCTTCTTGCTTTCCCGGAGACCACTTGGGCATTGCTTTTATGACTCTTTCGGCCTCTTTGTCAAGCAAAGGGTGTATATGTCTGACGACTTTTACATTGCTGATGCTGCCGTCTTTCTCAACGATGAAGTTAATCATGACCTTTCCCTCTATGCCTTTTTTCTCGGCCTTTGGGGGGTATTTGATGTTCTTGGCAAGGTATTGCATCAGTTCTTGCATACCACCTGGATACTGGGGCATCACTTCTACGATGTCGTAGACCTTGGTTTTCTTCTGTGCCTGTGTCTCTGTTGTCGCGAAACTGAATATCAATGCGAGCATGAACATCAGGGCTTTCATTCTTGTTGTCATTTTGATTTTCATTTTGTTTCAAGTTTGTGGGTTTATAATTCCGTTGTTTGTCATGACGTTGCAAAAGTAGTAAATTCTTCGTTTGCTGTCAAGTAAATCGTTACACAGGTTTACACAAGGGCCACATTTCCTTTTCTTTGCTTGTAAGTATCCGTTGTTTTCTCTTCTTTTTTGTTATATACGACAGTTCTTAGTCTTTAAAAAAGGACTGGTTCTGTTTGCTTTTTGTGTATAATATTTTGCATAAATGTAATTGAAAGGCTCTGGCTTATTTGCTCAATCTTGTTTGGAAGTCTCTCCACTTCTTCTCAACTTTTCTTCATCTGCTTTGAAGTTTAGATTAATTAACATTTCAACTATCTGATAATCAATGGTTTTCCTTTCCCTAAGAACAAGAACAAAGAACAAGAATAAGAACGACGGAAAGAAACAAAAGAAAGGAAGCCGCCGACGCCGATGTGTTCTTTGTGTAGTTTTCTTTACAGTTGCGTCGCCGTCCTCAAGCTTGCGGTCAGCCTCTCT
>NZ_KV817585.1:0-23814 GCF_001814685.1 Prevotella sp. HMSC077E09
GCATTTGGTAGTTGAAACTACCAAATGTTAAAAAATGCCTTTTTTGTTTACAGAAATCATAGAACATTCTGTGTTGAATGTTATTTGTTTTCCTGTATAGTGGTGGGCTTGTTAATTGACGGATTTCGTGAAATATAAGGCAGATTTCCAACAGACATCTTGTAAAAAACTTTAGAAAGTGAATGCTTTTATCAGATTTTATGATTACCTTTGTCGGCCGTCAGAAAAGCTTATTTCATGTCTTTTGCAGCACTAAGATAAGTAATCTTACGCATGCAGCTTGCCCTGTGAGGCAGGATTGCCAAAGGATTGTATTCATCTGTAAATGATAAGTTTGATTATTTAAGGTAAAGAAAAATAGTAATGGATCAGCCGGTAAGGACTTTTACTTTGGTAGGATTGGTGGTCTTTTTCCTTCTGCTCATGCATCAGTTGCCCACTGTCAGCATCGGTGGAACGGAACTTCGGCATGTAAACCTGCTTAGCCAGATACAGCCTGACGTTCATGAGAGCGTGGTTGATGTGATACCTGTGCCCAAAGCGCCGAAGTCAGTCATTGCCGTTGCAGCGAAAGGAAAGGTTGTTGAGTTCAAGGAAAAATGGCCCAAAGGCGTTGAACCGATATCCGATTTTTCGGAAGGAAAGGCAGGTGGCATGGATTTCTTCTATGCTCAGTTGGCCCGTTTGAAGCAACTTGACCGACCGGTGCGTATTGCTTATTTCGGAGATTCGTTCATTGAGGGTGACATCCTGACGGGTGATTTGCGTGCACTCTTTCAAGATCGCTTTGGCGGTTCAGGCGTGGGATGGGTTGATTGCAGTATGCCTGTGGCGGTTGTCCGCCGTACTGTCAATCTGAAATCTAATGGAGTTGCAGGATTTGCCACAGTGAAGAAGCCATTTGATAAAGGTCGGCAAGGCTTTTCGCAACGCTATTTTGTGCCTTCAGAAGGTGCATCGGTCACGGCTCGTGGCTCAAAATCTCAGCCTCATGTGGGCAGTTGGCAGCATGCTAATCTGTTTTTCCGTACACCACAAGCTATAGAAATCAATGTCGAGGCAGGCAATATGCCCGCTTATAGATATCAGACTCGTGCATCTGATGGCGTGCAGATGTTGACCACAAAGGGCGAAATGGGAGCTGTGAGCTATCGTTTCACACAGGTATCTCCCCAAACAACGCTCTTTGGAATAGCTTTGGAATCAGGAAAAGGAGTTATTCTTGACAACTTGTCTATGCGTGGTTCGTCGGGTGTTCAGTTGGGAAGTATCCCCCAGAAAACATTGTCTGACTTTGCACATTTGCGCCCCTACGACCTCATCATCGTGCATTTCGGACTCAATGAAGCTATTAAGGGCAATACGGTTCCATTGTTGAAGATGTATATAAAGCGTATGAGAAAGGCGATTGAAAATATCCGTGCGGCCAATCCGGAGGCGAGTTTGTTGGTTGTGAGCGTGCCCGATCGTGACCAACGTTCGGCAGATGGCATCACGACACTTAAGGAGGTGAAAGACCTTGTAGGTCTGCAGGCGCAACTGGCTGCCGACAGTCATGTGGCTTTCTACAATTTGTATCAGGCCATGGGCGGTGAAAGCAGCATGAAAAAGCTTGTAGATCGTAATCTCGCTAATAAGGATTACACACATTTGAGCTTTGGAGGTGGCAGACAGATAGCCCGAAAAGTGTTCCCCTCTTTTATTGCAGGATTTGAAAATTATAAGCGCCGTAAGGCTTTGGAACAACAATGATACAGCGACTCATCAGTCTTCTGACCTATAATCCCAAGGAACCTCTCATCTTTTCGAGTGGGTTGTTCCTTATTCTCTTTTTGGGATTTTCATTTGTATATATGCTGCTTCGTCATCAATTGCGGCCTCGGCTGCTCTTTGTGACGCTTTTTTCTTATTACTTTTATTACAAGAGCAGCGGGCTGTATTTCTTCTTGTTGGCAGTTGTAACGGTGAGTGATTTCTTCATAGCTCGCCGTATTCATAGGCTTGATGAACAGGTGTCGACTGCCGAAATGAGGAAAGGTATTGACCGACAGCGCAAGTGGTTGGTGGCTTTGAGCCTGTTGATAGACTTGGGTTTGTTGGGTTATTTCAAATATACCAACTTCTTTGCCGGTATGATTAGTCAGATGATAGGTCACAACTTCCAGCCTTGGGACATCTTTCTACCTGTGGGAATCAGTTTCTTTACTTTCCAGAGCATGAGTTATACCATTGATGTCTATCGCAGAAAGCTGAAACCTTTGCCCCATCTTCTTGATTATGCATTCTATGTTTCATTCTTTCCTCAGTTGGTGGCAGGCCCTATCGTGCGTGCTTCTGACTTTGCCCCACAGATCAGCAAGCCTGTCATTATCACGAAAGATATGTTTGCACGGGGTGTATATTTCATCATTATAGGTCTGTTCAAGAAAGCAGTGATCAGCGATTATATCAGTCTTAACTTCGTTGATCGCATTTTTGACAATGCTATGCTCTATAGTGGCTTGGAGAATTTGCTTGGAGTTTATGGCTACGCTATGCAGATATACTGTGATTTCAGCGGTTACAGTGACATGGCTATCGGCATTGCTTTGCTGCTGGGTTTTCATTTCCCACTCAACTTCAACGCTCCTTATCGGGCAACAAGTATCACGGATTTCTGGCGGCGTTGGCACATCTCACTGTCGAGTTGGATACGCGATTACATCTATATTTCATTGGGTGGCAACCGAAAGGGTAAGTTTAGGCAATATGTCAATCTTATAGTGACGATGCTGTTGGGTGGACTTTGGCATGGTGCCAGTCTTAATTTCATCGCCTGGGGCGGTATGCATGGCTTGGCTTTAGCGGCTCATAAGTTCTTCAGTCAGGATATTCTGCACCATGAACGCGGTTATCAGTCGCATGGATTAAGGAAGTTTGTAGCCGTTGTGCTGACGTTTCATTTCGTGTGTTTCACCTGGATATTCTTCCGTCACAGTTCATTTGAGGCGGGTTGGGCAATGATTTCCCGGATATTCACAAATTTCCATGCTGAACTTTGGATGCAGATTGTGAGCGGATATAAGTATGTGTTGGCTTTCATGGCCTTTGGTTTTCTCACGCATTTCTTGCCTGATAGCTGGCAGGAAACTATGATTGGCAGTCTGCGTCGTTGTAATGTCGTGGTTTATGCGCTACTGATAACGGCCGTTATCTATATCGTTATTCAGGTGAAAAGCTCAACGATACAGCCATTCATTTATTTCCAGTTCTAAGGTCTTTCGTTACCTTTTGAGGCTTATTCCCTTTCCTTTGAAGACACGAATAAGATGTTTTATTGATGAAACTTGCGTGTTAATTAATATTGGAATAACGTAAATGTTTGTAATTTTATGAATTAAAACTTGTTTTGTATTATAATAATGTGTACCTTTGCAGGCCTTTTGTATGTTGGCGAAAGAGTGTGAAGTTGATTATCAGGAAGTTAGAAAAGAATTAGGTAAAAAGGATGAGACAACTAAAAATTCAGAAGAGTATTACGAACCGTTCAAGCGAAGCCTTGGACAAGTACCTTGTAGAGATTGGTCGTGCTCCGTTGATTTCCATTGACGAAGAAATCGAATTAGCACAGAAAATCAAGAAAGGTGGTCGTGATGGTGAGCGTGCAAAGGAGAAATTAGTCACTGCCAATCTTCGTTTTGTGGTATCTGTTGCCAAGCAATATCAGCATCAGGGACTCTCCTTGACCGATCTTATTGATGAAGGAAACATTGGTCTTGTGAAGGCTGCAGAGAAGTTTGATGAGACCCGTGGCTTCAAATTCATTTCTTATGCAGTATGGTGGATACGTCAAAGTATTCTTCAAGCCATTGCCGAACAAAGCCGCATTGTGCGTCTTCCGCTTAATCAGGTGGGGTCACTCAATAAGATTAATCGTGAAATTAACAAGTTTGAGCAGGAGTTCCAGCGTAAGCCTTCATTGGCAGAGTTGTCAAGTGCTACCAAAATTGAAGAAGAAAAGATAGATCAGAGCTTAATGGCCGATAGTCATCATGTGAGTATTGACGCTCCTTTTCAAGAGGGTGAAGACAATAGTATGGTTGATGTCATGGCAGGAGGCGAAGACAGTCGCACCGACAAGCAGGTAGATCATGAGTCAATGGCACTCGAATTGGAGTCTGTTTTGCGTAAGGTTTTGAAAGATCGCGAGATTACTATCATCCGTGAATGCTTTGGAATTGGTTGCCACGAGAAGGGACTTGAGGAGATTGGAGACCAACTTGGTCTGACTCGTGAGCGTGTTAGACAAATTCGTGAGAAAAGTATTGCAAAGCTGCGAGATAGTGGTTATGCAAAGATTCTGATGAAATATCTGGGATAAGTCATTAATTTAAAGAGATAAGATAAAGAGAGAAGTTTCGGCTTCTCTCTTTTTGTTGATGGATAAGAATTGTTTGAATGTGTGGAAAGGGATACTGGTGATGTGTATTTTTTGATTGGGTTGTATCTTAAGTTCATTTTGTATGCAGTTTAGTTTGCTTTATATTTAATTAATGTTAATATCTTTTCTGTAAACTATTCTTTTGCTCTTATTCTATAATTAAATGCTTATTTTTGTAAACTCAAGATTGCAAAATGAACATGTTAGCGAATAGAAAAGATAATATGAGTGTAGAAGAAATTAATTCATTTCAAGCTGTTGATGAAGGCTTTAGCATGCGAGAGGCCATCGCTGAGGCGAAGAAATGCTTGCAATGTAAGATACCCCAGTGTAGGAAAGGCTGTCCGATAGAGAATGAAATACCGAGTTTTATTCATGCATTGAGCATGGGTAATATGGGCGATGCCATGCACATTATCAATGAAAAAAGTAATCTTCCGGCTATTTGTGGGCGTGTCTGTCCACATGAAAAGCAGTGTCAGGGTCATTGTGTGATGAATAAGAAGGGATCACCGATACAGATTGGAAAGTTGGAACAGTTCATCGCAGACTTTGATACGAAGATGAACTTGACGCGTGAAAGGCTTCCACAGAAGGATAGAGGCAAGATTGCAGTCATTGGTTCGGGGCCTGCGGGATTGACTGTAGCTGGTGATTTAGCGCGTAAAGGCTTCAGTGTGACTATTTATGAAGGGCAAAGTGAACCGGGGGGCGTGCTGATGTACGGTATTCCTGAATATCGATTGCCCAAGAAAGTGGTGCGTGCCGAGATACAGAAGATTGAGGCTTTGGGGGTAAACTTTGTGTGTAATGTACTCGTAGGTAAAGATGGCTTGACGGTTGACAGCCTGTTTCGCCAAGGATTTGATGCTATTTTCATGGGCACAGGAACAGCAATACCGCAGGATATGAACAGTACACCGGGAGCGCAGTTACGGGGGGTTAGTCAGAGTACTTACTTCCTTCATAATGTGAATAGTTATAATGAAGGAGCTGTGGGACGTGATATGGTGCCATTGAAAGATGGTGAAAAGGTAGGGGTTATTGGTGGAGGCAACGTTGCAATGGACGCTGCTCGCACTGCTATTCGCTTTGGAGCTGATGTCACAGTGCTGTATCGTCGTACTCAAGAAGAGATGCCTGCTATCAAGGCAGAATATGACCAAGCGGTCAATGAAGGTGTCAACTTTCGATGGAACACCTCGGTTGCAGAGTTTATTGCAGGTGATAACGGGCGTTTGGCAGCGTGTCGTTTAAATACGCCTGAAGGTGAAGTTGTTGAGCATTTTGACCGTATTTATCTGGCTATTGGCAGTCGTCCGGCCAATCGAATTGTAAGTACAACCGAGGGTATTGATGTTGACGAGAAAGGCTATGTAAAAGTAGTTGAACGTCCTTATGGTATGACTACGCGTCGTGGAGTGTTTGCAGGAGGCGATGTCGTTCATCGTCCACAGACTGTTGTTTTGGCAATGAAGGCTGCGAAAGATGTAGCGCAAGGCATGGCACAATATGTAGATGCTATTAAATTACTTGAAGCTGCTAAAAAAGTTGAAGAACAACATTCGGTGGATAAATAAAATACAATTTTTTGTTGTTTTAGTGGATACTGTCATCAGTTTTTAGTAACTTTGCTCCCAAATATATCATATATTTCAAAATTATAATGGCTGAAACAAAAAAAATCAAGACAGCTCTTATTTCGGTCTTCCATAAAGATGGTTTAGAGGAGTTGCTTGCTAAACTGCATGAAGAGGGTGTAAAGTTCTTGTCTACAGGCGGTACTCAGAAGTTCATAGAGTCTTTAGGCTACGAATGTCAGACAGTAGAAAGCGTTACAACTTATCCCTCAATTCTCGGTGGTCGTGTGAAAACGCTCCATCCTAAAGTGTTCGGTGGTATCTTGGCTCGCCGTGACAAAGAGAGCGATTTAGCTCAAATGGCAGAATATGAGATACCTTCTATTGATTTAGTGATAGTGGATCTCTATCCTTTTGAGCAGACTGTTGCAAGCGGAGCTGCTGAAGCAGACATTATAGAAAAAATTGATATTGGTGGTATTTCATTAATCCGTGCCGGTGCAAAGAACTTTAAGGATGTTGTCATTGTTCCAAGTAAGGTGGAGTATGGAGTGCTGCTTGAGTTGCTTAAACACAATGGTGCACAGACTGAAATAGAAGACCGTAAGATGTTTGCAGAACGTGCTTTCGGTGTAAGTAGCCATTATGATACAGCGATACACAATTGGTTTGTAAAATAATAGATACAATATGGGATTTTTTTCTTTTATTCAAGAAATAGCGATGGACCTTGGTACAGCCAATACAATCATTATCAGTGATGATAAGATTGTAGTTGATGAACCGTCCGTTGTTGCCCTTGACCGTCGCACCGACAAGATGATTGCCGTGGGGGGAAAGGCAAAAATGATGTATGAAAAGACGCACGATAACATCAGAACCATTCGTCCTTTGCGCGATGGTGTTATTGCAGACTTCACGGCCTGTGAGCAAATGATGCGTGGCTTGATTAAAATGGTGCATTCAGGTAGACGACTTTGGTCACCTTCATTGCGCATGGTGATTGGTGTTCCCTCTGGTTCGACAGAGGTTGAACTACGTGCTGTGCGCGACAGTGCAGAGCATGCAGACGGTCGTGACGTGTATTTGATTTTCGAACCTATGGCTGCTGCTATCGGTATTGGTATTGATGTAGAGGCACCGGAAGGTAATATGATCGTTGATATTGGTGGTGGTAGCACCGAAATTGCAGTCATTTCGTTGGGTGGTATCGTTAGTAATAACTCCATTCGTACGGCAGGTGACGATCTTACTGCTGACATTCAAGAGTATATGAGCCGTCAGCATAACGTCAAAGTGAGTGAACGTATGGCAGAAAGGATTAAGATACATGTTGGTTCTGCATTGTCTGATCTTGGTGATGAGGCCCCAGAGGATTTCATTGTTCATGGGCCTAACCGTATTACAGCACTCCCAATGGAAGTTCCTGTGTGCTATCAAGAGATTGCACATTGTCTTGATAAGACTGTGGCAAAAATTGAAAATGCGGTTCTTTCAGCACTCGAGAATACGCCACCCGAGCTTTATGCGGATATCGTGAGGAACGGTATTTATCTCAGTGGCGGTGGAGCTTTACTGCGTGGTCTTGATAAACGTCTGACCGATAAGATTAATATCCCGTTCCATATTGCTGAAGACCCGTTGCATAGTGTGGCAAAGGGAGCAGGTATTGCCCTCAAGAACATTGACCGATTCTCGTTCTTGATGAGATAAATTAAATGTTAGGTGTTGGCAGAATGAATTTTCATTGTCAACACCTAATATTTCATGATAAATTCAGTTTATGCGTAATCTTTTAGATTTTCTCGTAAAATACAGCTATTGGTTCCTGTTTTTTGTCTTGGAGGCGGTGAGTTTTGTTCTGCTTTTCCAATTCAACAGCTATCAAGGAAGTGTATGGTTTTCATCGGCCAACGCCGTAGCGGGAAAACTCTATGAGACAACTTCAGCGGTAGAATCCTATTTTCAACTGTCTAAAATCAATACAGAACTTACCCAACGCAATTTATATTTAGAGCAAAGACTCTGTAAATTGGAGAAAGAGAAGAGTGATTCTGTTGCAGATTCAACAATGGAAAACAGTCTGTTGCTCAAGAGTTTGCAGCCTTATCGATTGATTCCGGCCCAGGTTGTCAATATGAAATGGGGAAGAAAAGACAATCTTCTGACTATCGATAAAGGCGAAGCTGACGGCATTAAAAAAGACATGGGAGTAGTTTGTGGCACAGGTGTTGTCGGCATAGTCTATCTTACGTCTGCCCATTATTCCATAGTTATTCCTGTCCTTAACTCTCAGTCTAACATCAGCTGTGTCATTCAGGGACGTGGTTATTTTGGTTATCTGCATTGGACAGGTGGTGATATTTCAGAGGCTTATGTTGACGATGTGCCACGCCATGCACATTTCAAACTCTATGAAAATGTCGTAACCAGTGGTTATTCCTCAGTTTTCCCAGCTGGTATTATGGTTGGAAAGATATTGCATGTGTATAATTCTGCCGATCAAATGTCTTATCGTTTACGTGTGAAACTATCTACAGATTTCGGTAGGTTACGTGATGTCTGTGTCGTAGATAATACGGCTTTGTCGGAGCAAATAGAGGTTATGCGTGCTGCAGAAGACTCTATCCGAATGAAAGAAGCGGGGAAAGCAAACTAAATTAAAAGGTAGGAGACAAAGAACATGAATATACAGATATTAAGAGGAGCATTGCTCTTTGCGGTTCTTTTGCTTGTTCAGGTGTTGGTGTTCAACCATATCCATCTGTTCAACTGCGCCACACCTTTGCTTTATATCTATGTAGTGCTGCTCTTCCCACGTGACATTCCACGCTGGGCAGCTTTGGTTTCATGCTTTATCATGGGCTTTTTGGTTGACATGTTCTCCAACACTCCAGGGGTTTCCATGGCGTCACTCACGTTTCTCGGACTTATCCAGCCGTTCGTTTTGAATTTGTTCATGCAGCACGATAGCGCGGATGATTTGCAGCCATCAATGCGTTCTTTAGGTTTAGGTAGGTTCTTTTACTACACCGTTGTCATGGTACTTGTTTATTGCATACTGTTCTTTACACTTGAAACTTTCAATTTTTTCAATTGGATACAGTGGCTCGAAAGCATTGCGGGAAGCATGATAATCACTGTCATTCTTATTTTGACACTTGATAATTTCCGTTCAAGATAGGTGTAGAGAGTTAGAGATTGTCTGCTGGTTTATAACAAAAAACGATTATTATAGGTGAAATCTTATAATCTTGAAAATAGACGTTTTGTAATTGGTGGTGTAGCTTTAGCCATTGTGCTGGTCTATATCATCCGGCTTTTCACAATTCAATTACTTAGCGATGACTTCAAGAAGAATGCCGATAGTAATGCTTTTCTCAAGAAAATCGATTATCCTTCGCGTGGCGCTATTTACGATCGAAATGGCAAACTGATGGTTTATAACCAGCCTTCTTATGATATTATGGTTGTCATGAACGAGGCAAAAGGCCATATTGATACGCTCGAACTCTGCAATGCACTTGGTATCAGCAAGGAATATTTCGTCAAACGGATGGATGATATCAAGGACCGTAGCAAGAATCCTGGCTACAGCAGATTTACCGAACAGCTTTTCATGACGCAGCTTTCCGACAGGGAGTTCAGCGTATTTCGAGAGAAAATGTTTCGTTTCCCAGGCTTTTATGTGCAGAGAAGAAGTATTCGGCAATACACCTATCCCTATGCAGCTCATGTTCTGGGCGACATCGGTGAGGTTTCCGTTTCCGACATAGAAGAAGACAATTATTATCAACCTGGTGACTATATAGGCAAACTCGGTGTTGAAAAATATTATGAAAAGGAACTTCGGGGCGAGAAAGGTGTGCAGATTATGCTGCGTGATGCCCATGGAAGAATACAAGGAAGCTATCATAATGGGAAGTTCGATCGACGGCCTGTTGCTGGGCGCGACCTCACATTGAGTATTGATGTGAAGCTTCAGGCATTGGGCGAGCGTATGCTGCAAGGCAAGATTGGTAGCATCGTTGCTATTGAACCGGCAACCGGTGAGGTATTGGCAATGGTCTCATCGCCGACATACGATCCTCGTAATCTTGTCGGCCGACAGCGCAGCAAGGCACATGCAGCCCTCTCGCGCAATGTATGGAAACCGCTCCTCAACCGTTCTATCATGGGACAATATCCGCCGGGATCAACCTTCAAGACAACGCAAGCGCTGACCTATCAGACAGAGGGTATCATCACACCCAACACGATGTTTCCTTGTCATCATGGCTTTTCATACCGTGGTTTGCATGTAGGTTGCCACGGACATACGTCACCTCTGAACCTCATTGAGGCCATCAGCACGTCTTGCAACGGTTATTTCTGCTGGGGACTCTATTATATGCTGGGCAATCGACGTAAATATGGCAACGTACAGAAAGCCATGGATCGTTGGCGTGACTATATGGTGAGCATGGGATTTGGCTATAAATTGGGTATTGATCTGCCTGGTGAGAAGCGTGGCTTGATACCGAATGCCTCGTTTTATGACCGAGCTTACCATAAATCATGGAATGGATTGACGGTTATCAGCATTGCTATCGGACAGGGAGAAGTTAATCTTACACCGCTTCAAATAGCAAATCTTGGAGCCACCATTGCCAACCGAGGTTATTTTTACACGCCTCATGTGGTGCGAAAGGTGCAGGGATTGCCACTCGATACAGCCTTCACGCACCGTCATCGCACGATGGCCAGTGTACGTTCTTACTCAGCTGTGGTTGCAGGTATGCGCTCCTCAGCTTTGAAGGGAACCTGTAAGGCGCTCGGACATCTGCCGTTCACGGTCTGCGGAAAGACCGG
Source organism: Prevotella sp. HMSC077E09 (assembly GCF_001814685.1). NCBI lineage: Bacteria > Pseudomonadati > Bacteroidota > Bacteroidia > Bacteroidales > Prevotellaceae > Prevotella > Prevotella sp. HMSC077E09. The sequence continues at coordinate 10,852 of NZ_KV817585.1, forward strand.
AACGGCACAGAACCGCGGTCAAGACCACTCGGTTTTCATGGGATTTGCACCAATGGATAATCCTAAGATAGCCATTGCGGTCTATGTAGAGAATGGTGGATTTGGTGCTGATTTTGCTGTACCAATAGCCGGAGTGCTCTTCGAACAATATATGACAGGTAAACTTTCACCGTCGGCTGAGCGCATGGCCACGGCCTTACAGAATCGCAGAATAGCTTATGGTTCGAACAACAGATAAACAACCCAGTGTGCTTCGTTCGCTTGATTGGTGGACGGTAGGCATCTATATAGCCCTCCTTGTCTTTGGTTGGGTGAGTGTTTGCGGTGCAAGTTACACCTACGGTGACACCGATATATTCAGCCTTTCCACTCGTTCAGGCATGCAGATAGTCTGGATTGGCACATCATTGTTCTTGGGCTTGGTGCTGCTTTTGCTTGACGACCGCTTCTATGATACGTTTTCCTATGTCATCTATGCAATATTATTGTTACTGCTTTTCCTTACAATCTTCAATCCACATGAGATAAAAGGTTCGCGTTCATGGCTTGTCTTAGGTCCACTCCGACTGCAACCGGCAGAGTTTGCAAAGTTTGCTACCGCCCTCGCTGTAGCCAAATTGATGGGTTCTTACGGCTTTAACATCCACCATTGGAAAGATTTCGTTGCGGCATGTGGCGTTGTCTTGTTGCCCATGCTTTTCATTGTGGCCCAGAAAGAGACGGGGTCGGCGTTGGTTTATCTGTCGTTCTTCCTGATGTTCTATCGTGAGGGAATGCCTGGAAGCATTCTGTTTACGGGTGTGGCCATGGTGGTTTATTTCGTTGTGGGCATCAAGTTTGAAGGCGTTTCTTTGTTGCAAACACCAACCTCCTTAGGCGTTTTTGTCGTCATTTTGCTTATTCAGACGTTTACATCTGTAATGGTCAACGTCTATTGTCGCAATAAGAAACTGATGTGGTATATGCTCGGTGGCAGCTTTGGAGCAACGTTGTTGGCGCTGCTTTTCTCGCTTTATGTGATACCGTTCAACATTATTTGGGTACAGTTGCTGATCACTGTTATCATCGTAGGTTATCTCTTGGTGGAGTGGCTACGCACGCGTTTGTCTAATTATTTCTTTATTTTGGCCTTTGCAATAGGGTCGATAGCTTTCTTCTATTCGGCCGATTATGTGCTCAACAATGTGCTCGAACCTCATCAGCGCGTGCGTATCAATGTCTTGTTGGGCCTTGATGACGACCTCAGTGGTGCGGGGTATAACGTTCATCAGAGTGAGATTGCCATTGGATCGGGTGGCTTGCGAGGCAAAGGTTTCCTTAATGGAACGCAGACGAAGTTGAAGTTTGTCCCCGAACAAGATACCGATTTCATCTTCTGTACGGTTGGAGAAGAAGAGGGGTTCTTCGGTTCGGCAGGCGTACTCATTCTCTTTCTGCTGCTTATTCTGCGTCTTATTCATCTTGCCGAACGACAACCTTTCGCCTTTGGGCGCATCTATGGCTATTGCGTATTAAGCATATTCCTCTTCCATGTGTTTATCAATGTGGGCATGGTACTTGGACTTACACCTGTGATTGGCATTCCATTGCCATTCTTCAGCTATGGAGGTTCTTCGCTATGGGGCTTTACTTTCTTGCTGTTTATCTTCCTTCGCATAGATGCAGGAAGAAATCTTGTGCGCATAGAATAGGGGAATTGTTTTGCAATTTGGTTGTTGTATAGCGTGGGATAATTCTTTGTCAGGTTTCTGCGAAACTTTAGTTTGATGATATTTCACTACACAAGAGCTCTTGATTTTGTAAAGATTGTTAGCAGGTTTTTAACATTTCCAGGGCAGACCAAATAGAAATGAAAACCTGTCTTTACTGTCAGTATAAAGCCATTTTATGACCTTGACGTCCCTGTTTCTATCCCTTTGACATGTAGCTTCGTTCATCTGATATCTCAATTCTGGATAATATAAGATAAGGTCCCATTTAGATGGCATTGCAATTTGTATTGAATAACCTCACAACTAAAGTCATTTTACGATATAAAGTGACTCAAGTTACAGTGTAATTAGCGTCAAGTTGCATGGTAAGATGACGCTGATTGCAAGACAACACCATTCAAAACGCTTTCCAAATCAACCAAAATCACCACGAAAAACGCCCTGAAACAGCCTTTCATCTCCTATTTGTTCACTTTGAAAAGGGCTGTTTTTTGGTTAAGTTTCCTTACAAAATACAAGACTATCAGACACATCTTTCCCTGTCTTTCATCTTATTCCAACTGCGCTGTTGACTTTCCTTTTTGCCAATTCAGCTTATTAATAACGGGCAATACGAACCATATTGCAGGAAGAACAAAGCCAACAGAAAGACTCATCCACTATCCGCAAGCAGCGTTCCAACGCCATTTAGCATGCCAATTTTACAGCGTAGATTGCGCTTGATGGTTTTGGAACCAAGCTAATATAAATCTTAATCCTGGAAATAGACACGCTTCACACGGTTGCTGATACCTGTAAGTACCTCGTAAGGAATAGTATCAATGGCATCACTCAGCACTGTAACAGGCAGATGATCGCCGAAGATTTCAACGCTGTCTCCCTCTTTACAGTCGATATCTGTAACGTCAATCATCGCTACATCCATACAGATATTACCCACATATTCGGCTTTCTGCCCATTGACAAGACAGTAACCACGGCGGTTGCTGAGCCGTCTGTCAAGACCATCTGCATAACCTATAGGGATAGCGGCAATCAAACTGTCACGCTCAAGATAGGTCTTTCGGCTGTAACCGATGCTTTCACCTGCCGGAAGTTGATGTATCTGGAGGATTGTAGTCTTTAAGGTGCTGACGTTATTGATAATCTTATTGTTGCGCGAATTAATGCCATAAAGCCCCAATCCCAAGCGACACATGTCCATTTGACGGTCGGGGAAGTGCTCAATACCGGCACTGTTGTCCATGTGGAAGAGTATCTTGTGGTCGAAAGCGGCTTGAAGTTTATCTGCCCCAAGCTTGAAAAGTTCAAACTGTTGGGCGCTGAATGTGTCGAAATCATCACTGTCTGCACCCACGAAATGGCTGAACACAGAACGTGGAATGATGGCATTCTGACGTTTCAGACGCCTGATAAGCTCGTCCATATCCTTGTGCGGATCAAAGCCAAGACGATGCATACCGGTATCGAGTTTGATATGAACGGGGAAACCGGTAACGCCTTCTTTCTCCGCTTCTTTCACCAAAGCATCAAGCAATCTGAAAGAGTAAACCTCGGGTTCGAGGTCATAATCGAACATCGTCTTAAAGGCGGTCATCTCCGGATTCATAATCATGATGTTGCTGGTGATGCCGTTCTTGCGCAGCGTTACACCCTCATCAGCCACTGCAACAGCAAGATAATCCACGCGATGATCCTGTAGTGTCTTGGCAATCTCAACGCTCCCGGCCCCGTAAGCATCTGCTTTGATCATGCAGACCAACTTGGTATGTGGCTTCATGAACGAGCGATAGTGGTTCAAGTTCTTTACAACGGCATTGAGATTTACCTCTAATGTGGTCTCATGTACTTTCTGAACAAGCAGTTCTGTCAGTTGATCGAAACCGAAACGGCGTGCCCCTTTGATGAGAATTACTTCGTCGTGAAGTTGCTTGAAAACATCACTGTCTATCAGTTCTTCTACGCTTTCAAAGAAATATTTCGCTTTCACACCAATGCAATGGGCATGAGATTGAAGGTCTTTTCCTACACCGATGAACTTCTCAACACCACGCTGTTGACAGAGCATTCCTACCTCTTGATAGAGTTCATCGGTGGTCATTCCGCTCTGATAGATGTCACTGAGGATAAGCGTATGACGGCGTCCTTGATGGTCGGGACGGCGGTTCATGAAGTCAAGTGCGATGTCAAGCGAGTTGATATCCGAGTTATAGCTGTCGTTAATGAGCGTACAACCATGCTGTCCCTGCTTTACTTCAAGGCGCATGGCTATCGGTTCAAGCTGCTGCATGCGTTCATCGAGTACGTCAACCCCGACACCTAAGGTCAGCGCTACAGCTGCACAAGCAAAGGAATTGGTAACAGAGGCGTCATCGATAAACGGCAATGAATACCAACTTTCATTACCTTTATATATATAGGTGACTGTAGTTGCGGTCTCTTTCTTTTCAACCGACTTGATAAAGAAAGGTGCACGCTTGTCTTTCAGCGACCAAAACAGGCGCTCACCCTTAAAATCTTCAAGCTCATTTACACAGCCATTGACGATTGGATCGTCACCATTGTAGACCACAGTCTTGGCATCATGAAACAGAATAAGCTTTTCCTTGCACTTCATTTCCTTGCTGATGAAGTTCTCTTGATGGGCATCTCCGAGGTTCGTCAGCACGGCAATCGTCGGCTGAATGATATCACGCAGCGCCAACATCTCACCAGGTTGACTGATGCCTGCTTCGAAAATACCCACTTGGGTGTGCTCATTCAGCAGCCAAACACTTAGCGGAACGCCCACCTGTGAATTGTAACTGCGAGGCGAACGCGTGATAAACATATCATCACATAGCAACTGATTAAGCCACTCTTTGACCATTGTTTTACCGTTACTTCCCGTGATTCCAACAATCGGAATATTGAATTCATCACGATGACGCTCGGCTAAACGCTGCAAAGCTTCAAGCGAATTAACCACCTTCAAGAAGTTAGCTTCAGCGTATTCTGTGGCATAATCGGCCGGAACTTCAGTCACAACAAAGTTTCTGACCCCACGACGATAAAGCTCGGGAATATAGTAATGGCCATCATTACGGCCAGACTTGAGAGCAAAGAACAATGTCTCTTCGGGGAAACAAAGCGAGCGACTGTCTGTTAAAACAAAACCAATCTTGGCATCACTCGCACCAAAACGACGCGCACCTATCAGTGTGGTAACCTTTTCAATAGTATATGTCATCGTGTATGATATGTTATATTTGACTACAAATTTACAGCAAACCACTGACATATCAAAATAAAAAGCAGTGAAATCAAATACATCTTGAAAAATCATACAGCATGAAAAACATACTCATCCAAGCAAGAAAGCCAACCAACTGCCATGCACCCATTCTTCCATAAGACTGAAGCAAACAAACAAGAACAGCGTTGAATCACTCCAACGCTGTTCTTATTATTAAATAACTTCATATTATTTCTAATAAAATGAGCGACGCTTTCGCTCGTGTTATCCCTCAAAGTTCTTTTTACCTAAAAACTAATCCTATGAAAATCTAACTAATCTTTAAACCTAAACAACTAAACCTAAATCTATATGTTAAACCTAAACAATCTATTACCTAACGTCCTATTGACAATACAAAAGTAGTAATTGTGCACGAACACACCAAATAATTTCATCCTTTTTTGCACTAATTTGCTGACGTTTTGATTTATATCAACAAACAACAGGAAAGAAGTGACTTTCCTTTACGTTTGTTTACAAATCACGGTTCAATATCAATCCTGTTTGATGAAGACCCGACATGGAAGCCAACTCATACTTTATTGTCCTTTCACTGCCCACTCGATTACTGCCACTTCCCGGGACATTATAGTTCAATGGCATACAAAAGATTGTTTGTTTCGGACTGTTTCAACATACCACATACAAGTTCAGAAGCAGAAACAAATATCAAAACTACTGACAACACCTGTTTTCTGATAATACATTATATAATAAGGACAACCCTTTGAAAATGGCAGAAACACGACAATCTGTTATGAGAAATATACTTTTCTACAGCTTTTTTAACTTAAATCTTTTGGAAATCAAATTGAAACTTATTTACCTTTGCACTCGTAAAAGAGTTATAAACAAACAAAAAGAGAGTAATTATGAAAAAGTTTTTAATGACTTTAGTAGCAGCATTTGCTGTTGCAATGAGCGCTAATGCACAGGTTTATGTAGGTGGTGGCTTTGGCATTAACGGTGTAGACAATGGTAACACCACTGTAACAACCTACAAATTCATCCCTGAAGTAGGTTACAACTTCAACGAAAATTGGGCTGCCGGTGTTGCATTTGGCTGGGAAGGCGCAAGCAAGGGCGGTACAAAGACACTTGAAGTCAACCCATATGCACGCTTCACTTTCGTTCATACAAAGTATGTCAACCTATTCGTTGATGGCGGTTTTGGCTACAAGCACACTTACAACCAGGGCTATGATGCTGACCTTTGGGCTGTAGGTGCACGTCCAGGTGTTGCAGTAAACCTCACAAAGAAACTTTCGTTTGTTTCTCATGTAGGTTTCCTTGGCTGGTCACAGAGCAAGGACAACAACAGCAATTTGAAGACAAGCAGATACGGTCTTGACCTCGATGGCAACGACATCACGTTCAGCCTGTACTACAACTTCTAAGTTGAAAGGGGCTATAACCCACGAAACAAAACAGCCGATTCCCTCATGGAGTCGGCTGTTTTCTTTTTACACCACGTGCTTACTGAATATTGAAGAGCACAACACACACAATAGAAAAGTTAAGCTTTCAAGGCTTTATCTCTCGCAAGAGAATAAGAGTGAGGCCATGTTATGCCTCACATGATTTATCTTTACAAATGCTTTCGCAAGAAGACCCCTGTTCTAAAATAAAACATCGGCGGTCAGAAATACGCGAGTTTTGAGCCACCTTAACAACCAACTGATTATCAAATGCTTATAGAAAACACAACACTTTATTCCACATTTCAACGTAAACAAAAGTTGTGATTTGCGTCAAATCACATGGTCATCTGCATCAAATGAGCATGCCAAGTGGCTTGAAATACACAACAAGATGATGCAGATTACAGGCTGATTTGACGCAAAACAGGAACTCAAGGAAAGGAAAAAGAGAAATCAAAGCCGTCAAGAAGAAAGAAAACTTGCTGTTTCTCATCTTCTTTTTCCTTAGATTGCAACTTTTAAAGTGCATGTTTTTACACCAATTTTCTTTACATATCAGCTGTAATCTACTATCTCATTCCCCCTAAAGAAAAACGTCCGTATAAGCATATGAAGCATACTTACACGGACGATTGGCGATATAAAGAGTTATGTGTTGGTGCTACTTGCGGGGCGACGGAGTTGGAGCCACACCGGTTTTTCCACGGAAAATAAAGCCCACATTACCTTTAAGCTTGTTTTCTGACATGGCATCTACCTGCAAAGAGAGTGCTATAATCTGCATAGCTACAACCGACTTGACCTTTGAAAAGCCAAAGGAATAATTGCTGTTCCCAGCAAAAGCGATACTGATTTTATGGCTTCCTTTATTATAATTGAGTTCAAATACGGCTGTTTTAGGGTTCAACAGAAAGCCTACCGGACTGAGATTATAATAGCCTGTGAAGCATGTGATGTCCTGATTTGGGGCTGATTTCAACGCTTCTTTCAGTGCATTGTCGTTCACATAATCGGCAAAAAGGCTCATCGGGAAGTTCTTTATGGTCAGCGTACTGTCGGTCAATATCTCCCATTTCACGTCAGACGAATCACTCACATACTTCTTGTCAGTGGCACTCCAACGCTGATAATAGGTCTTACCTGCATAAGATCCCCTCACCTGTTGATAGGCCTGCTGTTGCTGTTCACGGGTAAGACTGTTGTCATTGCCACCACCTGGTTCACAAGCAGTAAAGGTTAAACCGAGCACTGTCAGGCATCCTAACAGCCATAGATACATTTTGTTTGTTTTCTGTTCCATTTTATATAAGGTTTATTTTGGTTTATCTACCCCCTAAATGTCAATGAAGAAGAAAACTTGCCTGATATGACATTAAATAATTGTTAAAATCAAGAAATATAGGCAAGACTGTCTTAACTTTGTGTTTAACAAATAAAATGAGGAGAGTAAATGGTATAAGAAAAAACGTAGAATGACGTTTTTAAAACCATAAGAGGATATCCAAGCGCGGCATGAAACTATTCACCACAGACAAGGAACTGACCATAGTTCACAAGTTAAGCAGGGGCGAAGCCACTGCCATTGACTTGTTATATGCCGAGTATGCGCCTTTTCTTACGGCGGTTTGTGCGCGTTATATCCCGCAGAACGATGACATGAAAGATGTCTTGCAAGAGGCTTTCATCAAGATGTTCAACAAGGGAAACACGTTCACCTATCGTGGAAAAGGATCGCTGAAAGCCTGGGCAACGCGCATTGTTATTAACGAAGCACTGCTTTTTCTGCGTCAACAGGCAAAGGAAGGTGTGATGACAACCGACAGGGATTTGCCTGAAACGATCGATGAGGAGCCAGAAGTAAACACGCTTTCTACCGACGAAATAACAGCTATGATAAGGCAGTTGCCCACGGGATATCGCACAGTATTCAACCTATATGTCATCGAAGGAATGAGTCATCAGCAAATAGCTGAACTGCTGAATATCAAGCCTGACACCTCAGCCTCACAGCTTCACAAGGCCAAGGTGATGTTGGCTCATATGATAAAATCACACCAACGACAAGAAGAAAAGACGGTATGGAGAATTGGATAAACGACATTAGGAAACGCTTTGAGAGGCATCAGCAGGAGCCTCCAAAGGGCTTGCTCGGCGATATCAAGGCCGAGATGCTGCGCCGTGGCCTTGCTTCGACCACATCTTCTGCCTCTCGCCCAACAGCAACGCTTCGCAAATGGTGGATTGCAGCAGCCTGTATTGGTGGCCTGATTGCAGGAACTGCCGTGTGGTGGTTACGCAATTCAGCGCCCGAAATGACTGCTGTCATCGCTCATCAACAGGCGAACCACGTAGGAAAACAGGTTGCATACAAGAATAAAACAGTGGAAACACAACGGCAGATAGTGCAACAAAAGCTTGCATCATGGGCTGTCGGTCTCTCCGGAACAAGGCAATCGGACCGTCAAAAGCAGGAGATTACGGCAGCGTCTGCCACGGTACAGACTCCTATACAAGTGCAACCGTCTACGACAAACACTGATACAACAGAGACAAAACCAAGAAAACGTCCCATAATATCAAGTCAACAGAATGATAAAGTCATAGCCGCACTTGAAGGAAACCTTGTATCTTTCGCTCCTCAACGCCTTTCATTAGGCGTTTATATGGGTGGCAAAGGCTTGTCGAACGGAGTTTCAAACAATGGATTTCATAGTGTATCATTTAGGCAAGCAATGCTGAATGAAGATGAACAAGGCAAGCAGATATACAGTGCTCCGGGCTATTTGCCACAGCAATATCACCATCGATTGCCCGTCAAGATAGGTCTTTCTGTGGGATATCAGATAAGCCGAAACTGGACTATCCATACCGGATTGACCTACAGTTACCTGTCGGCAAGCATCTCAAACGCTAACTTATCGGATGGCAAAGACGGTCTGCAACGCCTGCATTATGTCGGTATTCCATTGGCTGCAAGCTATAGGTTGTGGCAATATAAGCGGCTCCATGTCTACGCAACAGCAGGTGGTGAGGTCGAGAAACTCGTCAGCGGACAACTTCGTGAGCCACAGACTACAATGCAGGAACCCCCAAAGAGCGAGACCCTTCGTATTAAGGAATCGCGCTTACAGTGGTCAGTCAATGGCGCTGTCGGCTTGCAATATCAGCTTACTGATCGGATTGGACTCTATGCAGAACCTGGAGTGAGCCATTACTTCAATAACGGCAGCGATGTTGAAAACAGCTACAAGCATCGTCCAACAGGCTTCCAATTGCAATTAGGAATAAGGATTAAATAATCAAAATAAAGAAAATTATGAAGAAAATTATGATGTTATTGTGTGCCGTCTGTCTGTTGATAGGCTGCACAAGCAGTCAGAAAGCGGTGAAATATCAAGTGGCTAAGAACTACTTCTTCGTTAATAATTCACCATATTCCGGGTTATTAAAGATAACAACAGAACAGGAACTCGGTAAGTATTTCGGTATGGCAGCCACCATGAGAAAGGACGGACAACCGACTGAAATAGACTTCAAGAAGCAGTTTCTCATTGCAAAAATACTGCCGGAAACAGACACTTTGACCCGCATTGACCCTGTTTCAGTGACAGAAGAAGACAACACACTTCACGTGAAATACAATATTCAGCGTGGCGAGAAGCAGTCTTATACGATGCAACCTTTCTCCCTTCTCATCGTTGACAGACAGTATATGGACAAAGAACTCAAAGAGTAAAGTCATTCAAATAGGTGTGAAAGCAAGACTTTCACACCTATTATTATTAATATGATGCCCCCTAAAAGCTCCGGTTTCAAGCGTCGTTCAATCGGTTTTCCAAACTTGACACCAAGCAACATGCCGACAATGGCAAGCAGAAATGACACAAGGCCGATGATGACAAGAGGAGACATGAGCATTGATATATGGCGGAAGCCCATGCAGGCAAACGATATTCCAATGGCCAAGGCATCAATACTTGTGGCCAAAGCCAACAGCAGTTGGGTCTTCAGTTTACAGGGATTCAGCGAGTGGTTTTCGGCAGGAAGAAACGCATCGCGTATCATTCGCCCTCCCAAGAAAGTTAAAAGACCAAAGGCTATCCAATGGTCAACCTCTTCAAGATAACGGGAGAAGGTGCTTATCCCGAGCCATCCAAGCAGTGGCATAGCGGCTTGAAAGAGTCCGAAAAGCAAGGCCATGCGCAACGTTATGGGCCAAACCATGCGCTTGATGATAATGCCACCGGCAATCGAAACCGTAAAACAATCCATGGCTAAAGCCACTGCAAGGAACCAAATATCAAGCTGATTCATCTGTATATATACAAAAAAACTCCCCTCTCTTGACACGAAGGGGAGTATTATTTGATTTATTTTCTTACCTAACCTGAACTACAAGATACTTGCTTGTGCTCCAGAATATCTGCGGATTTGTTATCGTAAGCACATATTCCTTATTGGCATCACGCGTCAATGTGTAGCTGCTTGCAGGGTGAAGTGTCAACAGACGAGCCGACTTAGAATAAAGTTTGATCACCTTATCCACGCGGATATCAATCTTGGTAAAGTAGTTCTTATTGAAGTTTCCCTGCAGAACTTTACCCTCATCGATAATGCGTTGATCCTTCAGTTCTTTCTTTGTGCCAAACACATACCATGCAGTGTTGAGCTGTTTGTCCTGTACATTAATCGTTTCTGTCTTCTGTGCACTCTCCGTTGTGAGGTGACTCACATTGGTATTCAGGTTGTTAATCGTTTCATCAAGCTCCCCGATGTGAATGTCTTTGGCATCAAGTTCGGCACGTAACTGGCGCAATTGTTGGTCTTTCTCATCCAACTGCTTCACCAAGTTGTCAATAGTTGACTTGAGTTGACTGCCTTTCAGCGAGCTACTTGCTAACTGCTGACGCAGCTTAGCAATGAGTTCACGGTTCTTCTGCATACGCTCGGCGATGAACTTAACGTTATCTCTGAGCACCTGTTTCTTGTTAGCTCCCTCACCATCTTTAGCGATAGTAACACGGTTCTCGGCCTCATTAATCTGACGAAAACCCTCTTGAACCTCGTTCATCAGGCCCATCATGTCGTTGATTTCAGTATCTTTCTGTGCAAGTATCTGCTGCAGAGAGTCATTCTGTTCGGTGCCTGCGACGTTGTCTTTCGACTTGTTCTGATTACAACTTGTAACAGCCAGCAATAACATTCCGACTGAAACGAAAAGCAATTTCTTCATAGTTTTTCACTCCTCTAATTTTAGTTTCTTATCTTTACCTTTCTTTATACTATGTCCTGCGAGTATGATTACAATCTCTCCTCGCGGATCTTTCTCTGTAAAATGGGCGATAACCTCCTGCAATGTGCCACGAACGTGCTCCTCATACAGCTTGGAAATCTCTCGCGCTACACTCACTTGGCGGTCTTCTCCAAACACATCGGCAAACTGTTGCAGTGTTTTCAGCAACCGATATGGCGACTCATAGAACACCATTGTGCGCGTTTCGTCCTGCAAGGAGAGCAGATGTGTCTGCCGACCCTTCTTCTGTGGCAGGAAACCTTCAAAGCAGAAGCGGTCGCAGGGAAGTCCCGAAGACACCAAAGCCGGCACGAATGCCGTTGCACCGGGCAGTGTCTGAACCGTTATTCCGGCATGAGCTGCCTCACGCGCAAGGTAGAAACCGGGGTCGCTTATACCCGGAGTGCCGGCGTCACTGACAAGAGCTATGGTCTGTCCTGCCTTCAAACGCTCCACGATTCCGGTAGCAGTGCCATGCTCATTGAATTTATGATGGGCCATCAAATGGTTCTTGATGTCGAAGTGTTTGAACAGAATACCCGACGTTCGCGTGTCTTCAGCCAACACCAAATCGGCCTCTTTCAACACCCGAATGGCGCGTAACGTCATGTCCTCCATATTGCCCACAGGAGTCGGCACAATGTATAATGTTCCCATATTCAAGTCACAAATATAAACAATTATTCATGATATGCAAAATATCATGTAGTTTCTTTGCAATTTTTAAAACCTGAAATAACAAGTGATAACATATGTTTCTTTTCATACGTCCTAACCTATAGCAGTTCCTCTGCACCATAATTCCATCCCTTTCAGGGCGATTTGGCATCACCCTTAAATACAAAGTATTCTGCATAATGGCAGCAAACGAAAAATAGGTTAATATTTTTCAAGGATGTTTACAATAGTCCTCGCATAGTCAGCGTATTCAGCATGAGAAGCTTCCTCGCTCCAAATATGTGCTGTTTTTAAGCACTTTGCAACATGCTGACTATCAAATTGTTATGAAATCAAAGGCAGAATATAAGATAAAATCACACTGAAAAACCATGCAATTTGCGTCAAATCAGCCTGTAAACTGCCTCAAATTATCGCGCATTTTGAGTCAAACAGCGTTGTGATATGCGTCAAATTACAACGCTTCATGAATGAAATTGCACACAAAGAACTTTGAAAAAGCAAAATAACTCCTGTTTTCTCGTCTGTTTTTCTCTGTTTGGTAGTCTTCTGAAATGCAGTTTAAATTAGTAAATGCGACAG
>NZ_KV817586.1:0-408 GCF_001814685.1 Prevotella sp. HMSC077E09
TCGCATTTGGTAGTTGAAACTACCATATGTTAAAATACATCAAGGATATTTACAATTTACATCATAGGATTTACTTATTTGAGAGAAAGACTCTCTTTACTCCAAATAAGCTCTGTTTTTCAAGAAGTTATAATGCATTAACAGTCAAAGTGTTACGATTTCCAATACTATTCACAGCATAATTTCACGCTGAAAAGCTTTATGATATGCGTCAAATCAGGCTGCAATTTGCATGGGATTACAGCATCTTCTGACTCAAATAGCAATGTAATCTGCATCAAATTACAATCTGTGATGAATGAGATTGCACACCCAATTGACAGAAAATATAAAATAATACCTGTTTTTCTGATTTCCACTTTCTATTTGGTGGCACTCTAAAGTGCAGTTTAAATTAGTAAATGCGAC
>NZ_KV817587.1:0-1498 GCF_001814685.1 Prevotella sp. HMSC077E09
AGGCTCAAATCTTTTCTTTTCCTCTTCATAATCTGCGGACTGGTCAAAATCGGGCAACTCTTCGGGCTTGCGGAGCTTAACTCCATAATTGCCCATATCTCGAAGGGCTTGTTCCAGACGTTGTTTCCTTTGTTCATCTATTCTTGCCATAATTTTTTGGGTATTAGGTTATAATGCCTTTCAAGCATTGTCTGTATGTCGCTCTGCTTGTATAGTATTTTCCCTCCGATTTTGTAGAAAGGAAGCATTCCTGCATTTCTGTACTCTTGGAGCGTACGTGTGCTGAGCCGTAAGTGGCTGCACACTTCCTCGCTCGAAAGGTAAACCTCACCATTCAGTATCGGGCGGGCTGTGGAGCAATACCGCCCCAACTTCTTCAATGTGCCCTCCATCAGTTGTGAAAACAACTGCATCTGAGGGTCTTCCTGCGTAATGATTTCATTCTCTGCCATAATTCATTCTTTCTTTGATTTCAATCCTTGACTGCATTCAGCAATTCACTGATGTCGGTCTGTTTGTAATAACACTTGTGCCCAATCATGGAGAAAGGGATTTTTCCCGTATCTCGGTATGATTGCAGGGTACGCTTGCTGATGCCTAAACGCTTGCACACGGCTTCGTTGTCGAGCCATTGCTCGGTCTCAGGAGGATTACCGATGAGTTTCTCCACACGATGGATAAAGTCTGCAAATTCGGAGCGATGTCGCTCCCACGCTTTGCGGTCGATGATAATGAGTTTCATTGCCTTAATTTTGTTTTGATTACTTTATTGTTACTCAGCAAACAAACTGTTATGCAGTCCATTGCCGTACTTCTCGGGTGCAAAAGTAAACCCTCGGAAGCACCGCTGCAAGAAATGAGGAAAAGCAGGGAAATAGAGAGAAAACAAGAGAAAAGACCAAAGGAAATTCATCTGTGTTATTGCGGTAATGAGATGAGGTGCCAGCTCGTTCCTTTTATTATTTTATTATTTTGTTGTTTTATCGATAATTCGATAGTTCGACAAATCGAGATGTCGAAGTGTCGATAGATAGTTTTATCGATAGATTATTTTGACGATATATAGTTTTGACAACAGATAGTCATGACACCAAATTGTACAAACAATAGATAGTCCGTATTATCGTCAGTCCTATCTGTTGTTAGTTGTTACGCCTTGCGTCCAAAGAGCCTGAGTATGCCGTATTCTTGTCGTGCCTATACTCTCTACGGCAGCCCAGCCCTGCAAGGTTGGGAGAGATGAATACGACCGCATGGATATAGAAAATGGCAATACCACCTTGAAACAGAAAAATCCTGCAGTGGAGATTCTTCTCTCCATCCGCAGGAATCGACCTTGTCAGGGCAGATAGGCTACCGTTGTACCTTTGCACGATAAGAAACGGCTTCAGGGGCTTTGCGTCTGCCTTTGCCTACAACGCCTTTGGGCTTGCTTCCTCCGTCAGTCTGACCGTTGGCAGATTGTTGCTCTCGATGAGCAGCACTATCGTGCCTGTGA
>NZ_KV817587.1:1598-28747 GCF_001814685.1 Prevotella sp. HMSC077E09
CACTATCGTGCCTGTGAGTTCGGTGTAAAGACGGCCGTATTGCTCGTCAGAAGCCAATGTGTCCGTCAAACCGAATTTGTCGAATGTGGCTTGAATAGCCTTGTTCGACAACAGTATAGGTACGAGTTTCTCTGGGAGCGGTGTAGGAAGTTCCCTTTCAAACTCGTTTTCCAACACGGATACAAGCGTATCATACTTGGAAAAGTGCAAGCCCTGATACAAGACCTCACTTGCCATACTCTCCGCTTCGGGGTGCGTGAAGCCTTGCGCCACGACATCGCAGTAAACTGTGAGAGCCATATCTGCCCGTGCATTGATAAACTCCGTATCTTGCAATCTCTCGGGGTGATGCTCACTCATATAACTTCTTAATTTCAACCGAAAGTAGGAAAGTTCCTGTTTGTTGTTCTTTTTCATTTTGTCCTTATTCAGTGTTGATACTTAATGATGGTTGTTTAACGGTCTAAGAAAAAATCATTTTATCATATTCTTGGCTTTCTTGGTGGACAAACACGCAAGGCCTTTCGCAGTTCCCTTGTGGTGTTGCTACCCATGAGTGGCTGCATTTCCCGTGCAATCTTGCTCTTGCTAACCTTTGCATAGAGTTCAGTGGTGGAAATGAAGCGGTGTCCGAGCATCTTACTGACGGTTTCTATCGGTAAGCCGTTCTCCAAACAGATGGTCGTGGCAAAGGTATGTCGTGCCGTGTGCGAGGTGGCTTCGGTATGAGATGGGAGTCCAGCCTTGATGATGATGTCCCTTATCTTGCGGTTGAAATGGCTATTCGTGGGAAACTCACGAAAGAGCAAACCCTCCTTTCGTCCATCGTTGACAATGGTGAGTATCTCTTCGGCAATGGGCAATAAAGGAACAATGCTTCTGTTCTGAGTTTTTGTGCGACAGAGCGATATGTACCTGCGCCCATCGTCAAGTGTGTAAACATCGTCCAACCGTAGTTTCTTTAAATCAGAAAAAGCTAGCCCCGTGAAACAGCCCAAGAGGAAGATGAGCCTGCAATGGTTGTCCACCGAGCGGTGAGGGCGATATGAGAGAAGTTTGTGTAAATCGTCAGAAGTGAGGGTATTGCGCTCGTAGGTGGGCGTTTCTATATCTATCAGTTCAAAAGGGTCTGCATGGATATATCGCTCCTGCTGTGCCTTTCTAATAACCTGATGCAGGTGGCGTAGACGGTTGGAGACGGTGCTCTCCTTGTTTCCTAAGTCCCTAAGCATGAACAGACGGTAGCTTTCTATTAGGTCCTTGTCGGCTTCTTTGGGAAGACAATCCTCATTCCCCCTTGTTTTCAGAAATTGAACAAAGCTCTTCCTGCTGTCCCTAAAAGCCCTGACGGTAGCCTTTCCTATAGTCTTACCCTGCAATTCCTCCTTACTTTCGCAGACAGCTTGGTAAAGCTCTATGAGTGTAGGGGTAGGTTTTCCTTGATGTAGGAACTGCTCCTTAAGATATTCTGCCGTGATGTAGTTCTCT
Source organism: Prevotella sp. HMSC077E09 (assembly GCF_001814685.1). Lineage (NCBI taxonomy): Bacteria > Pseudomonadati > Bacteroidota > Bacteroidia > Bacteroidales > Prevotellaceae > Prevotella > Prevotella sp. HMSC077E09. The sequence continues at coordinate 3,087 of NZ_KV817587.1, forward strand.
TCTCTTAACGTGAGTTCATAGAGTGCGTGAAGTCGTTTATCTATTGAGTCCAGTTGATGATTGACATCATTCGCTCTGTTAGCTGCCACTTTTATACGTCCTATCTTTGATTGCCAATCATCGGGAGAGGTGTGCAATCCTGTTGAGAATGAAGCAGACGCACCGTTGCAGGTGATACGGCAGCGTATAATGCACTCGTTATTCTCATTTGTCTTGCTTCTGTCTATATAGAATAGAATTGAAAATGTACTTTTCATTGTTCTTGGACTTTTAGTTGATTAAACGATATTGTGCGATGAGAGGGAGAATCTTCTCCACATCCCGAAAGAGACGCTCTGGAGAAGTCTCTGCATACACTTGTGTGGTCTTTATTTGGCTGTGTCCGAGCATTTTTGACACACTCTCGATAGACACGCCTTCAGAGAGTGTCATCTGCGAAGCAAAGGTGTGGCGAGCCATGTGGAAGGTCAGTGTCTTTGTGATACCGCAAAGCCGTGCTATCTTTTTGAGGTGTATGTTCACCGTATCGCAGCCAGGTATGGGCAGCAGATACCCTTTGGGAGGTTCGTGACGGAACGCCCTTGTATGGATACCCCTGTACCGCTCGATGATGGCGGATGCTTCGGGCAATAGCGGAATGTAGCATAGGTTGCCCGTCTTCACTCTCGACTTGCGTATCCAATCCATACCAGACTCGTGGATGATATGCTCTGCCGTGAGGTGGTATACATCCGTATAGGAAAGACCGGTATAGCACGAAAAGAGAAACATATCCCTTGATACCTGCTCGTAGCCTTGCAGTTCGTTATCGCTTAATGCCGCTATTTTGTTTACTTCCTCCCTTGTGATGTATCGGGGTGTACCCACGTCCCAGCGGATAGAGTGAGCAATGAAAGGATAGATGTCTATGATGTGCCGTTTGTGTAGGTCCTTGAGTAGGGATGCCAGCATAGTAAGATAACCAGCCGAAGTGTTGAGTTTAAACCCCTTTTCTTTGGCAAAATACTCCTCCAAGTCTTTGATAAGGGCAGTATCGGCTTTTTGCACGGGAATATCGTCCACGTGGTAGCGATGTCTGAGAAATTTTGCCAGATGCTTACGGAAGAGCAGCAGACATTTCAGTCTTCTTTCACTGCGGTCTATACCCACCCGCTCACGGAAGCGGTTGATATACTCGTCCGTATGATGAAGTAGTCCCTGCGATCCGCTATTCAACCCGAAAACAAGTTCCTTTACCTGCTCTGCCCTTACTGAGACATTAGACTTCTTTAAAAGTATCTCATAAACTTTACAGACACTTACTTGCAGTCGGTCAAGTTCCCTGTTCACTGATACGGCTTCGGAACTCTTGCCCACAAGTCTTTGTTTGCGACTGTCCCATAGATTGGGTGTACAGGCACATTTGCAACTGAACTGAACCATTGAGCGACCGATACTGATGCGTCCCATGATGGGACTTTTCCCGTTTTTGTCCTGCGTACCTCTCTTGAGGTAGAAAAGCAGCTTCATTTTTTCTTTTTCCATTGTTTTTTTGCTTGCAAAATTACACTTCTTAGAGAAACTTTGAGTGATGCAAAACATTGATAATGAAAGAGGAATCACCGTTTTAGTTACCACTTTTAGCTGTTCTTTTCCTTTCATCGTTTCTCGAACGATTTGGTAACTGAACTCTTGCTTTTTCACTCCTTTCTTAGCCTATTTCCTTTGATGCAACTCAATGAGTAAGAAGGCAATATATCCTCTATTTCAATCAGATACGCATTCTTCTCCTTTTCTTGCTTCCAACTCCTATACTTCCGCATAGAACGAGGCAACTTCCGGCACTTTGATGAATGTTCTGAAGCGTTCCTTCTGAATAATCTCATTCGTGATGGAAAACTCATAGTCGGTTGATTTCTTGGCAAAGACCGCCGCCCACGCGTCAAAGCTGTTGATACCCTGCCTTTCCAATGCCTGTGGGCGCAGGTACTTAAACAGAAGGTACAATTCTGTCAGTGAGTTGCTGATGGTCGTTCCCGAAAGGAAGGTTGCCCCCAGATCCTTGCCCGACCGCTCCTGTATAGTGCGAATGGCAAAGAGCATATTGAGCGCACGCTGTGAGCCGTCAGGATTGCCCAATCCCGACACTCTATCGTGGCGGGTGTTGAACATCAAGTTCTTGAATTGATGGCTCTCATCTACAAAGAGATGGTCAATGCCCATCATCTTAAAGTCCACAGCATCGTCCTTGCGCTCGGCTATGCTGTCTTGAATACCCTGTAACTTCGCCTCCAAGGTCTGCTTGCGTTTCTCCAATCCTTTGAGCATGGCACGGGAAATGTCTGCTCCTTGTTGGCGCAATACTTCAAGGTTTTCTTCTACAGAGTCTTTCTCCTTTTGTAAGATAGCCTCTTGTATTTCTAAGGCTTGGGGTATCATACCGAACTGCTCATGCGTTAAGATAATACAATCCCAATCGTTGTTCTTGATGTCGTTGAATATACGCTGGCGGTTCTGCTTGTTAAAATCGTTCTTGCCCGGATAGAGAACCTTGGCATTGGGGTAAGCCTTGCGGAAGGTGTCTGCAATGTCGAAAACATTCGCCTTCAGTCCGATAATCATCGGCTTGTTCGCCAATCCCAAGCGTTTCATCTCGTATGCTGCCGTACACATGATAAGCGTCTTGCCCGCTCCCACCTCGTGGTCGCAGATACCACCGCCGTTGGTCTTGAGCATCCATACGGCATTCTTCTGGCTTTTATATAGGTCGGTTATGCCCAACCGTTTCAAGTCAAGGTCGGGAAAAGTCTGATGCGTGCCGTCAAAGTTTGGTCGCACAAAGCAATTGAAAAGGCGGTTGTAACGGTCGGATAACTGCTCCTTGAACGTGTCGGGCGTACGTCCGAGCCAATCTACAAAGCCCTGTCTGATTTCCTCAATCTTGGCATTCGCCATCTGGATGGCATGTCCGTCCCTTACTTTAATGGTCTTCCTCTCTCCCGTAACCTTGTCCGTCACTTCCTTACTCTTGTTGATGTCGGGAATGGTATTGTGCAGGGCGTGCTTGAGGAGATTGATGCCATCATAACGGCGGAACTCCCCCTGTACGGCATACTTGTGCCAGATATTGGCATTCTTTCGGTCGCAGACAATGCTGTACTCGTCCATGTTGGAATGGTAGGATACGCTAATATCCGTCCCGAAAAACTCCGAGGCAAACCTACCATAGACTTTAGCAGGTATCCAGCGTTCACCGAGATTGAAGTCCAAATCAGCAAAGGGAATGGGCGTTGGCGTGGCGGCACGCAGGGCAGTCAGACTCTGTTTCGCTTCCTCATGCTCTGGATGCTCCAAGAGCCACGACTCGATACGCTCCGCCTTTTCAATCACATTGCCTGAAATGAACTTGTCGGCTACCTCATAGCCGTCCTCTTCGGGATTAAAGAAGATGCGTCCTTCCAAGGCGGAAAGCATATCACTCTCTTCCATATCGGGAAGCAGGGAGCTCATATAATCAAGTTCCACCGTACCGTACTTGTTGAGTGATGCGCCCAATGCCTCCATCGGGTCTGCGGCAATGGAAAGCTCGGAGGTGGAGAAAGCCGTCGGATGGTCGAAGATGTCCGCCTTGATGTATTTGCCGTTCTCGGAGCGTTCCAAAAACAGCATTTCCACTCCGGTGGCATCCATCTTGATGATATCGGTGTTTCCCTTCTGGTTAAAGTACCCCCAACGACCTACATAGCCGTCATAAAGCCGGTTGAGTTTCTCACGCTCTTCCTTGTCCTCCGCTTGGTTGTTCGCCTCATAATCATAGAGTCGGTGATAACTTTCTCTAATCTCAATGTATGCTTTCAGCCGTGAGAGCTGGGCAAAGGGCAGGTCCATCGGATTGAAGGTAGGATGCCGTTTCAAGTCAGAGAGAAAACCGACCTGTCCTTTCTGCACGACAATAGAGCCGTCCCTCAGATGAGAGTCGGGCGATGAGAGAAAGGGACGCGGTGAAGCGTCAAACTCTTTCTTGACTTCTGCTATGGGCTGTGGCTTACGAGGCTCGGCTTCCTCCATAAAGTCAAAGAGCGAGGGCTCTCTGACGGGAGTCGATGCAGTTTTCTTGTTTCTGCGGGGACTGGTGGGTGTACTTCTTGTCGGTTTAGGTTGCCTGCTCGCAGAAAGCGGTTGGTTATCGCTGACCTTCTTTTGTTGAGCAGCCTCTTTGATTTCATTATTTACACGGGTTACATCTTGTGTCCAAAGACTATACTCTTCCGGGGCAAACAAGAGCTGCTCCGTTGCTTCGGTCTCTATGGTGCTATCCATAATCGGATGATGGTCTTCATCAAAGAATACCGTCTGTCCGTTCATTTCACGTGGGGCTTCCACGTCCGTGCGAATTTCATGACTTGCCTGCTCATATTGTCTTTGAAGGGTGATTACGGGGACACCTTCGGGAGCAGGTTCATTTTCAGGCTCTATTGTTGGAAGTACCTGTGCAGCTTGTGCTTCTTTTTTTGTCTCTGCTTCGTCTTTTGCTTCATCTCCCACTATCTTATTACCTTCTTCGATATTCTCTTGGGGTTGAGTGTCTTCCTGCACGGGTCTCAGAACTTCCTGACGGCTTTCATCCTTGACTTCCTCAATGATGGGTTCTTTGGTGTATTGTCCTCTGACAATCTCTTCCAGCTCCGCAATCTCGTGCAATTTTGTGGGTTTGAAGTATAAGTCCCGCTCAATACCCAAGCCTTTGACCTTTACTTCCTCCATTTCTTTAAGGGACATATACCCAAGTTCCCAGCCATAGCCCATCGTTACGGCACCAAAACCGATGCGTTCTTTGGGGTCGTATTCCAACATATATGCGGTATAGGCTCCCATAGGAAAGAAATAGCGAGCGTATGCCGTGCGGTCGCCAATGAGCCGTTTTTCCGTTGCATAGAGCTTGGGAAGTTGCTTCTTGGTGCTGTCGGGCATCAAATTGTAGGCATTTTCTTCTTCTTTTTCATCTTCCTTGTCCTCTTTCTTTTCCTCCTTATCCTTGATTTCCTGTTCTTGAGGTATTCCTTCCGTTTTTATGTTTTCTTGCACTTTCTGCACCATTTTGTCCACGTGTACCTGCCATTCCTCCCCGTTCATGGGTATGCCAGTTTCATAGAGTTTACGATCGAAACGCTGCTCCACTTCCAAAGAGAGTTGTGTACGCAGGCTGTCAGTCATATCCTCGATACTGCCGTCAAACGTATATTCCCAAGCGGGCTTGCCGTAAGGGTCTGTACCCATCGTGCGCTCTGTGGCAATCGTGCGGTGGGAAATATCCTTCCATTCGCCCTCGAAGAGGGAGTTATGGTTGAACGCAATAGAAAAGCCATCGCCTTTGGGAACAGAGGCAGTTTGTACAAACTGCTGCTCAATGCCCTCACCAATTTCTTTGCCCGACTGCTTTTGCAGGACAATGAGGTCGCTGCCCACATCCGTACCCGCATTCTCGGAGAACATACCCGAAGGCAAACGGATAGCGGAGATAAGTCGGCTGTTCTGCATGAGGTAACGGCGGATGGCTTCATTCTTGGGGCTGTCCAATACGCCCTGCGAGGTAATAAATGCAAGAAGTCCGCCCTCTTTGATAGTGTCCAGCCCTTTCACAAAGAAATAATTGTGAATGGTTCTGGTGGATTCCCGTTTAAGGATATTCTCTCCCTTGCTATAATCACGGTCATAAACCATAAAGTCGCCAAATGGGATGTTGCTGGTGATAAGGTCGTACTTGTCCTTGTCTTCCAATTCACCGATAGCTTCAAAGGGTTCTTGCCGAACAAAGATATTATCCTTACCATAAGGATGGAGGGCTTGTGTGATGCGTGCCGTCAGCAGGTCTTTTTCAATAGCATCGACCATACCGGCACTTTTGGCAAAGGTTTCGGTAAAGGCTCCCATACCTGCGGAAGGGTCCAGGCATCGTCTTACTTGCACATCGGTGGAACTTAGGGCATCGGCAATGGCGGAGACGATACGGGTGTCGGTATAGAAAGAGGTCAGTACGCTTGCCTTGATGCTCTCCCAATAGCGTTTAGCGGTATTGGCATCGACGGCATCACGGTAAATCATCTGTTTGAGTCTTTGGGTAGGCTTGAACAGGTTTTGCTCCGATGCACTCCAATAACGAAGGTCATCGGGATTATCACAACGGTTTAAGACGCATTTCAGACCACCGAAACCTTGATAACCTCTAAGCAAGACTTTTTCGGCATCGGTGGCTTCACGACGTTCTTTTTCTAATCGAAGGACCACACGGATGGCTTCCGTGTTGCCCTCCAAGACTGCTTTCTTATTGTATGCCATAGTTGTTCTTTTTTATGGAGCGGAAAAATAGTCGGGAGATAATTTCAGTCATATAGAAATTTTCCTATCTTCCGACTAATTTATTTTAGCTCCGAGTCTGTAATAACTATCTCCCTCGTGCTTTTCCTTTCTTTCCTTCAAACTCAAAGGCGGTGGCGTGGTCTTCGCCCAGAACAAGACGTGCGTTGAACTTTTTGCCAGCCTTACTCGTCAATCCTTTGAGAATGGGCGTTCGCCCGGTGATTATCAAATCACGGATATTGTCTTCGGAAAGGAACGTGCCGCAGATTTCACGGAAGATGTGGAAGTCGCAGCCTTCGTGCCTGCATTTGGCAATCTTGGCATAGATGCCCACACTTTCGTTGCCACATTTGGGGCAGCGGTAAGTAGGATATGATTTCTGCATCGGTGGAGCAAGGGCGAGGAGTTCCTCGCAAATAGTCTCCACGTAGGAGTTGATTCCTTGCGCGAATTTCTCGGGCGGCATCTGTCCTGCTTCGATGGCGGCAAGGGTCAGTTCCCAACTTCCTGTCATCTCCGCATTGGCAATTCGTTTGTCTTTGACAATCTCATAGACTGCCAAGCCTTTTTCAGTAGGGACAATCGCTTTCTTTTCTCTACGGATATATTCACGCAAGATGAGTGTTTCGATGATATTGGCACGAGTGGCTGGTGTACCGATGCCGCACTCTGCCATTGCTCTTTTACTTTCTGCATCTGATACCTCTTTCCCTGCGTTTTCCATAGCAGAAAGCAAAGTCGCTTCTGTATAGAGCGGTTTGGGCTTGGTCTTGTGCACAGTAATTTCTGAAGAAAGCAGTGGTAACACCTCGTTTTCTATTAGATTGGGCAATACGGATAAAGTCTGTTCTTCGTCCTCCTTGCCTTTTTCATCGTTCGTGCCAGTACTATGCTGTACGGCTTTCCAGCCCAAAGAAATATTTCGGCACGCCTTCCAAATGAAGGTGTTTGTACCATCCGTAAGTTCCACCTGCATCCGCTCTTCCTCTGAGTCGGGAGAGAAGGTTTCGATGAAACGATGGACTACCATTTGGTAGATAGTTGTTTCATCTGCCGATAGTCCCGATGGAGTTTCACCTGTAGGGATGATAGCATGGTGGTCGGTTACCTTGTCGTTGTCCACAGAGTGGCGGTTAAGTGAGAAAGATAATCCTTGTCCTATCTTGCCAAGCAAGACGGGTACTTCCTCGAAAACGTCTTCGCTAATGTATCGGCTACCGGTGCGGGGATAGGTCGTGATTTTCTTCTCATAGAGGCTTTGTGCTATTGAGAGGGTCTTGTCTGCTGAAAAGCCGTACTTTCTATTGGCTTCCTTTTGTAAAGAAGTAAGGTCGAACAAGAGGGGTGGCGACGTATGTCCTACCTTTCTTGCGACCGAAGTCACGGTAAGCTGGCTCTGTTCGCGAAGCATGGCGAGAGCGGACTGTGCATCGGCTTCATTCTCGAAAGCACTGCTGCTCACGGCTTTCAGCGATATGCCCTCTTTCTCTGCTGCGATGGAGAGTTTCCAATAAGGAACGGAAGAAAAATCACGATTCTCTATGTACCGACGGCAGACCATAGCGAGTGTCGGGGTCTGTACCCGCCCCAAAGAGTAACCGCCTTTGCGAGCGATGGACAGGGCACGGCTGGCATTGATGCCCACAAGCCAGTCGGCTTCGCTTCTTGCCTTGGCGGAGTGATAGAGATTGTCATACGCGCCTCCTGCCTTGAGATGGGCAAGTCCCTCACGAATGGCTTTGTCTGTAAGCGAGGAAATCCAAAGTCTTTCAAAAGGCTTATGGCAGTTCAAATGGTGATAGATATAGCGGAAGATGAGTTCACCTTCTCGCCCTGCATCGGTGGCTACGATGATGCGGTCGGCTCTGTCGAAACAACCTCGAATAGCTTTGAGCTGTTTGAGTGCTGCGGGGTCTGACGTGTACTCCTTATCCTTGCGCACTTGTCGCACGATAAGCTGGAAAGGATTGGGACGAATGGGCAGGTCTTCGGCTTTATAGGCAGCAAAACCGTAGGCTTCGGGCATGGCAAGGGTGATGAGATGTCCCATCGCCCATGTTACCACATAACCGCTACCTTCTAAAAATCCGTCTTGCCTATTGTTTGCTCCTACAATACGGGCTATATCTCTGGCGACCGAGGGCTTCTCGGCAATAATACAAGTAATCATATTCGGGTATTATTTTAAGGGTTACATCTTACGTCCACGGCGCTGTTGTTTCTTCTCGTCCTGCTTCTGCTTTTGGGCAGCAGTGGGCTGTGTCTGCCCGGACTTTAACGGCTCGTTCACGTTCTTGGTGGCTTCGTTGGTCTTACCTTGGTTGTTTACGGCAATCTGTGTTTTGTGTTCTTCGGCTACGGCTACCACCTTTTCCTTGCCGGTCTCCTGCTTCTTGTCAGGATTCCACTTGTAAAAGCGGGGGCGGTTCTGTTCCTTGTCCATCTTGACGTAGGCATTAAAAGGTTGCCCTTCCTTGTCCACCATATTTTTCAGATAAAGCGTGCGACCGCTATCCAATGCCTCACGCTGCTTGTCGGAGAGTTCCAAACCGCAGAGCTTATGTGGTGCGCCTTGTTGCTGAGAGTGCTGCTGTCGCTCCTTCAAGCCTTGCTTGTTCTCGAAGATAAACTCGATGCCTTTCTTCTCGGCATTGACTTGCAGAGTGGCATTGAAGGACTTACCACTCTTGGCGGTCATTCCTTCCACTTTCACGGCTTTGCCCTCAACAAGGTCTTTATACTGTGCATCAGAAAGTGTAACGCCCTTGATTTCCTTAGGGATGTTCACACGGTCAGCACGCAAGGCAATGAGTTCATTGGTCTGCGGGTCAATGGAAATGTAGGCGGCAAATGGCTCACCATTCTTGGGTGTAATTTCGATGGTCTTGCCAAGATTGCCCGTTGCAAGGAGTTGCTCTTTCTCTTCGGGAGAGAACTTGTGTCCCATATAGGGGAAGTCGAGCTGTGGCTCTTTGCGAAGAGGGTGAACTGCCAAGCCGATGTTGCCCTCGCCATCGGTACGGAATGCCAAACGGGCATCGGTATAGATGGTCGTATCGCCCATAGGGATAGCGATGGTAACGAGGTCGCTCTTCTGCCAGTTCAGCATCTTGTCTAACTCTCCGCTCTGCTCCAATCGCTCACGGGTAAGTCCGAGGTTGTCGAGCTGCTTCCAATCAATCTTCGACTCGTCGATGGCGGTGGCGTTCTTCTGCTTGGGCAGGAAATCATCAAAACGCACCTGACTGTCTGCCAACTGCTGCTTATTCTCCGGCTTCTCACGGTTCTGCAGCATGGTGTGGAGCGATGCCACACCTTGCTCCACGTTGTTTGCCACTACCTTGTAAAGTCCAAAGCGTGACGGCTCGTTGAACTGTTTGAGGAAATTGGTCATGAAGTTCTTCAACAAGCCGTCCTTGTTATTGAACTTGAAAAAGGCTGCCTGATGCACGTTTTTGGCTTCCGTTGTTTGGAGCTTGCCTTTGTCGTCAATCCCAGAGACCACTGAGAGTTTTCCTGCTTCTTTCTCGTTCTTCACTTCCGTGCGGTCTTCCAATACCAGCACATAATTGTCATTGTTGTTCGATTCCATAAATCATTGTTTTTAAGATGAATAAATCATTGTCGAATAGCAAAATTAAAGCAATAATATTATAGATTTTGAATTAAAGAAAAGGCGGGAACTCGTGAGAAAAGCAAGGAAATCTCCCATTATTGAATAATGCGTTTTATAAGAAATCACTATTTTTGGGTATTGTGGAGAAATGTCATTATTTCTAACTTTGCAGCATCTAAAAAAAGTTTATGACAAAGGATAAATATCATATACAAAGAGTTTCTGTATTGAAACAGCATAGAAGCGCATCATTCATCATAGAATGGTGCGCTTTTTTTTGTGAACAAAACTAACTATTGTTCATTTTTGAGAAAAAGAATAGAACAAGTACTTTTTGCAAAAGAATAATGGAGTTTAATAGTAATCATGAGTAATAAAAATATTTTTCACAACTTCCTATTGGTGCTAATTTTCTCATTCACATGGCAGAATATGTTAGCTCAAAAAATCGTTTATGGGCAAATTACGGATGAGCAAACTCACCTGCCGTTAGATGGAGCTTCTATTATTTTAGAAAATACTAATATCGGAACAATTTCGAATCATGCAGGCGTGTTTAGAATGGAACTTCCTCCAAAAAGCAGTAAAAAGATTATTGTTCAATATGTAGGATATAATAGTCGTAACATAATACTCAATAAAAAATCATATGTCAAGGACAGCATTTGCTGTAATGTGGAATTACAGCCATTAAACAACATCTTATCTGATGTACTGGTGTTTGGAAAGAGTAAGGCTCAAAAGCACCGTGAAGTCCCGTCCGCAGTTACCATTATAGATGGTCAATCTCTTAAATACAAGACTGCGACATTAAACGAGATTCTTGACAATGCCGCAGGTATCAAAGTAGCTCAACAAGGCGGACTGGGCAATGCTTCACGTATTATCGTACAAGGGATGGACGGTAAGCGCGTCGGTATTTTTGTCAATGGTATGCCTATGGGAAATTCCGATGAATTTCAACTCAGCAGCATTCCTCTTGATATGGTAGATGAAGTGGAGATATACAAAGGCATCATCCCTGCATGGCTGGGAGGTGACGGATTAGGCGGTGCCGTGAACATCCGGCTGAAAGACTTCAACAAAAATCATTTGGAAATGGCATTTGAGGTAGCATCATACAATACCTATATCGGCAGTCTGCAACTGAAGCAATATATTGGCAAGACCTCAACGGCTTTCCACGCCGGTGCCACGATGAACTATGCTAAAAACAATTATAGTTTTTCTTCTCCTTTTGAATTGGGGCGCATTATCCATCGCGACCACGATGCGTACACGCATGGAGGTTTTAACGTGGGTGTGAGCAGCCAACAATTATGGTTCGACCGATTTGACATCACATTGAGTGCCGACTACTATCGCAAAGAGATACAAGGAGGATTGATGAACGTGCAAAATAATATTCAGCATGCCTTTACGCGGACACGTTCTGCCAATGCGGCACTGAGTCTTGAGAAAAGTTTCTTAAACGGTAAACTCACCGCACAACTACATTCCATTGTTGGTCTTAGTCTCGTCAATCAAGTAGATACTTCACATTATTGTTACGATTTCATAGGTAACAGATTCCCAAGCGGTTCAGGACGCGGAGAGATTGGCTCTGTTCCAAACGATTCACATGACAGGCATACTACCATTCGTGAATTACTCAACCTGACTTATAAGATTGGTGGCAATCAACTTATCACATGGAACACCAATTACCGATATGGTCGGAAGATGCCAAAAGACGAACTTGCCGACCAATACTCGCGTCTGCCTACAAGCGGATACCCAAGTACGGTACACGCCATAGTATCCGGATTGTCTCATAAATTGAATCTAAACAGTGGTAAATTTACCAACGAAATAGGAGTAAAACTTTTTAGTCACCACTCGGAAGTCCTTCCGTTTGCCGAAGCAATCATGTTGCAAGACAAGCTTAAAACATCGACCAACCACAGCACAATGATTGGCTGGAGCGAGGCAATGGCATTTCATCTTCTCCCCAATAATGCACTGACACTGAAAGCCTCAGTGCAATCAACCGTGAGAATGCCCATAGCCGATGAGCTGTTTGGTGACGGAGTATTGCTCCTCCCTTCAGAGAAACTTCGTCCGGAGCGTAGTTTTAACGTCAATGCAGGTGCAATATGGCTTAGTGATGCCAACTCTTATCCGCAGGTGCGAATCGGGGTGAATGCATTCTACATGAGTGCAAAAGACATGATTAAACTGATGTATAGCTCCATGAACATGGCTTATGACAATATCGGCAAGGTTCGGGTGATGGGGCTGGATATGGAAATCGACAGCAAGCTGAACCGCTGGCTGGACATACAGGGAAATATCACATGGCAAGATGCCCGCGACATGAGAAAGGATGCCGTAGGCGGCGGAGAAAATTTTCACTACCGCTACCGAATCCCCAATATGCCTTATCTGTTTGGCAACGTCGGATTACGCCTGCACAAAGATGGTTTGCTGGGCAAGACTTCTTCTTCAGCCTTTTCCTCTACGTTCGGATTTACCAAAGAATTCAGCTACAACTGGGAAGCAAGCAATAACAATACAATGCTTATACCGGCAAGATACAGTTGGGACGTTGCCGTTCACCATTCTTTCAACAAACATTGCCAGCTTAGCTTTGAGATACGGAACCTACTCAACCGTGAAAACTGGGCAGAATTTCGCTATCCGATGGAAAGGCGCACATTTCACTTGAAGATAAAATATATTATTAACTAAATATAAACATAAGTAAAAAGCATGAAAGCAAAAAAATCTTTTGGGTACTGCCTTGTCTTACCCTGCTGTTTGCAACAACAGTGTCATCTTGTTCAGAAAACAATGACGACCATCCACAGTCTGAAAAGAAGCATCATTTCCTAATGTCTGCACAATCAGACAACAGCTTCTTCATCACCAGCTTCGAGAATTTCAACGAGGGTACGTCCGTGTCTTACGACAAGGCCATAACGCTTCCCACAGGACACCTCTTCATGGAGAAACTTGGAAAGTATGTTTATCTTCAATCCGGCTCGATGTATGGTTATGGTGGCGAGCAAACTCTCCACAAATACGAAGTAAACGCAAATGGACAACTGTCTTCTCATCCTGTGGGTTCACTTTCCTTCCCGGGTTCACCCAATGTGGTTGAAATCATATTTGCGAATGATACCAAAGCTTATGCAGTCACATGTGCAAGCCGCGGACAACTTATCGTGTTCAATCCGAGCACAATGAGCGTAACGAAGGAAATAGACCTGTCTCCCTATGCAGAGGGTGATAAAGATCCGGACGGAGGCAATGGCATTGTGCGTGACGGCAAGCTGTTCCTCCCTCTCAACCAAGCAAAGTCTATGAAGGAAATTCTTGCGACGCCTGCTCAAGTAGCTGTCATTGACGTAGCTACCGATAAGGTAGAAAAGGTTATAAAGGATGACCGTGCAACGAGCCTCGGTATGGTCGGACATACATCGCCTGTTATGGATGAAGCCGGTAACATCTATTTCAACACGGGACCTCGTGCGGCAATGATGTGTCAGTTTATGCCCGGCAAGGGGTACAAAGACGGACTGCTGCGCATCAAGAAGGGAGAAACGGATTTTGACAAGGACTTCTATATGAGCCTGCAAACAACCGAAGGCGCGGAAGTTGGCTCCTACGGTATGTACATGACCTATGGCGGCAATGGAAAAATCTACACGTTCCTCTATAAACCTTCACTCGTAAAGGATCCCAACGATCAGACTTATATCGTCAACAAATGTTATGTCCCTTACGAGATTGACGTAAACAAGAAAACAGGTCGTATACTTCCTCTTCCAGCGTCATGCGGCTGGGCTGCCAATGCCATCATCAAGGTGGAAAGCTCCATTTATTTCGGTGAACATACCGACAACGGCATAGGATTCTATCGTTACGATATGGCAACAGGGAAGGGTTCCACGCAACCAAGCGTGAAGACGCCAAGTGGTGCCTATAAAGTGATTTCACTCGACTAAACGAGTTGAGGGTGTATCAAAAAAGTTGGCACATTCTCTTAAATGAAAGAATAAGCGCTGTCCCACACCGGGACAATGCTTCTCGAAAAGAAAAAGCGCTGTCCCGCTTTGAACAGCACTTCATTAGGAAACCTGCCGGATTCGTCCGGTAATTAAACATTCAAAATTAAAAACATATAAGGATGAAAAAGAATCTTAAAATTTCAATTCTATGGGTTGCCATAGTCGCAGGCATGTCCGCGCATTCTCTGACTGACATGATACCTCTTTTCTGGAATGCCAACATTGCCGTTTATAACGATGGTGTAGCACCGATGTCAATGCTCGTATTGATGGCCGTTGTTTCACTCACGATACCAATGACAGGATTGCTCCTTTCGCTCTATGCCCGCAAGCGCTGGCATAAGACGGTACATCTCTGTCTCGCCGCCTTCACAGCCCTGTTCTGTACGGTACATAGCACGGAACTGATATTCAGCTTTGAGCTTCCGCAGCTCTTTATCCATCCTATGCTGGTCATAGTGAGCATTGCGCTCGCTTATGAAGCGTGGAAATGGAATAATAAAGAATAAATCATTCCGAACGTTCATTCTACAAATAAAAAACGCATTATATCAAAATGATAAGTGCGTTTTTTAACCTGTCAGATTGAACGGCGTTCACTTTTCTTATAGCTATCAATAAACTTTTTGATAATGAAAAAACAGCTATTTATATTTATCCTATCACTCGTTCCACTCATCGGCCGGACGCAAGAGCAACACACTTCGGCTTTTCAAGAAGACGATCATGAAGAGGGATTGTTCATAGGCGGTGCCGTTACTTATTGGAACAACACGAAAACCAAAGCCACCACTTTGCAGTTCTGCCCCGAGATAGGCTGGCACTTCAATGAAACGTGGGCCGCGGGCATCATGTTGGGTTATGCCTTCAACTCCGAGCGTGGCGATAATGAGCGCGAAAAGACACACACCCTTAAAATTTCGCCTTTCGCGCGCTACTATTATCTTCACAAAGGCCCGTTCAACCTCTACTTAGACGGTGGCATCGGCTACAACTACATCTCTCCAACCGATCCGAACAAAACAGATAAGCACCACGGCTTCGAGATAGGACTGCGTCCGGGCGCATGCGTGGACCTGACAAAAGGACTGTGCCTCTGTATGCGCATGGGGTTTGCGGGCTATCGGAAAAACTATTTCACAGGTGAGGAGCGGGAAATCGGCAATGACGGCTTTGGGATCCACTTTGCTCCGGAGGAAGTGATGATCGGTCTGGAACTGGAGTTCTGAAGATACCGTATTCTCACCGATTACCCATGCGATATGAATGAATTATATTCCCTTTCCTTAAAATTTGACTATGCAGACATTGAAGACAGACATAAAGCAACGCATATTGCAAGTTGCCCATAGAGAGTTTATCAAAAATGGTGTGCAGCGTACGTGCATTAGAAACGTGGCGCGTAAGGCTGGCGTGACTGTGGGAAACCTGTATCATTATTTTGACAGTAAGGATACACTGTTTTGTGCGGTATTGCAACCATTGCTGACCGCGCTTGACCGCTATATCCTCTCGCATAATGATGAGGAATTTCTCTCGCTCGACGTGTTCGATTTGCGGCAACAGCAAATCAATCACATCATGGCGATGCTCACTCTTGTCAAGCAGTTCCGCCCCGAACTGCGCCTGTTGCTGTTCAATGCCGAGGGAACTTCGTTGGAGGGGTATAAAAACAAAATCATTGATCACCAAATGAAGGTCGGCATGGAATACCTCCGACTGATGAAAGAACGATACCCACACATCAACACCAACATCTCTCCATTTCTGATTCATCTCACCAGTTCGGCTTGGACGACTCTCTTCTGCGAATTGGTGGAACACGAGGAATATAGTGAGGAGGAAGTCAAACAAGCACTCATGCAGTACATCACCTTTGGAACGGCAGGTTGGAAAGAGCTGATGAAACCATAGGATAACATTCAAAAAAACAATCATGATATGTTCAAAACACTCAAACGATTAGGAGCTTACATGGGAGGGCGCAAGTGGTTGCTGCCCTGCTCCGTCGGGCTGTCGGCAGTCAACGGACTGCTCTCGCTCGTCCCGTTCGTTCTTTTGTGGCTTGTGGTGCGCACGCTGCTCACCGCGGAGGGCAGTCTCGCCGATGCACCCGTATGGGACTATGCCCTTGCCGCCTTCATCGTGTCGGTGGCAAACGTGCTGCTCTACTTTGCTGCACTCATGTTCTCGCATCTTGCTGCGTTCCGCATCGAAACCAACATGCGTCGCAAGGCAATGCAGCGACTCATGCGCGTGCCACTTGGATTCTTCGACACGCAGAACACGGGACGTATGCGCAAAATCATTGACGAGGACTCAGCGCAGACCCACACCTTCGTGGCGCACATCCTGCCCGATGTGGCGGGGAGCATCGTTGCCCCCGTTGGCGTCATGGTGCTACTGCTGACGGTCGATTGGCAATTGGGCTTGGCAGCCATGCTGCCAATCATCTGTGCCTTCGGCATCATGGGCTATATGATGAATCCCAAGAACAACGATTTCCAGCGGATGTATCTCGATGCACAGGAGAAGATGAGCGGCGAGGCGGTGGAGTATGTCCGTGGCATTCCGGTAGTAAAGGTTTTCCAGCAGACGGTCTTCTCGTTCAAGCGGTTCCACGACAGCATCATCCGCTATCGCGACCTTGTCATCCAGTACACGCTGATGTGGCGGTCGCCTATGTCGGCCTATACCGTTGCCATCAACGCCTTTGCCTTCGTCCTCGTACCGGTAGGTATCATCCTGATTGGGCATGGGGGAAGCGTGGCGATCATCGTGGCCGACCTCATTCTCTTTATCGTCATCACACCGGTCATCGCAACCAATGTGATGAAGATGATGTATCTCAGTCAGAATCTATTCCTTGCCAATGAGGCGGTGGACAGATTGGAGAAACTCACCGATACTGCTCCGCTGCCCGAGAGCGGCACGCCCCGGATGCCACAAGCCTGCGACATTTGTTTTGAGGAAGTCTCGTTCAGATACGACGGCGCGGAAAAGGATGCCGTCAGCCACCTCAGCCTCACCATTCCCGAGGGGCAGACGGTGGCACTCGTTGGGTCTTCGGGCAGCGGAAAGACAACCATAGCACGGCTCATTCCCCGCTTTTGGGATGTGTGTGAGGGAAGTGTGAGCATCGGCGGAGTGGATGTCCGGCAGATGGATAAGTCGCAACTGATGCGCAGCGTGTCGTTTGTATTCCAAAATACCCGCCTGTTCAAGACCTCGCTCTTGGAGAACCTACGCTATGGTAATCCCGAAGCAACGGCAGAACAGATAGACCGGGCGATAGACCTCTCGCAAAGCCGTGAAATCATCGACCGACTGCCCCAAGGTTTGGATACGGTCATTGGAGCGGAGGGCACTTACCTCTCCGGTGGTGAACAGCAACGCATCGTCCTTGCGCGTGCCATTCTGAAAGATGCACCCATCGTGGTGCTTGATGAGGCTACCGCCTTTGCCGACCCTGAGAACGAGCATCTTATCCGAAAGGCTCTGGCACACCTCACTCACAGCAAGACCGTCCTCATGATAGCTCACCGACTGACCACCGTGCAGAATGCCGACAGCATCGTGGTGGTGGACAATGGGCAGATAGCCGAACAAGGAACGCACGAGGAACTGATGACCCTGCAGGGACGCTATCACACGATGTGGAACGAATATCAGAAAGCAGTGGCATGGAAACTATAACCAATCAAAGGAGACACCAAGATGATTAGATATTTTCAAAACCGTTTCACCCTTTCGGACAAAGGGGCAAAGGACTTGCGCAGAGGTATCATCTTCTCAACGCTACTCAACCTTGCGCTGATGTTGCCACCCACTTACCTCTTCCTCTTCCTCATGGAATACTTGGAAGTTGGCACCGACCAACACACATTGTGGTTTTATATATTGTTGGCAGTGGTGTTGATGGGCATGATGTTCTTCATCGCCCGGTGGCAGTATGACAGCACCTATACCACCATCTATAACGAGAGTGCGCAACGCCGCATCAGTTTGGCAGAGAAACTGCGCCGTCTGCCGTTAGCATTCTTCGGCGAGCGTAACCTTTCCGACCTGACTTCTACCATTATGGAAGACTGCACCTCATTGGAGCAAATATTTTCTCATGCAGTACCCCAATTGTTCGCATCGGTGCTGAGCATGTTCATCATAGCCGTAAGCCTGTTCTTCTACGACTGGCGACTGGCTGTCGCCCTCTTTTGGGTGGTGCCGATGGCTCTGGCAACTTTGCTCTTGGCAAGACATCTGCTGGACAAAGCATTTGTACACCTATATCATGTGAAACGTGGGGTTACCGAGCAAGTACAGGAAGGATTGGAATGTGTACAGGAAATCAAATCGTATTGCGGAGAAAAGGCTTATAACCAAAGTTTTGATAAGAGGTTGAAAGATTATGAAAAAGAATTGGTCAACCATGAACTTGTAGCAGGTGTTTTTGTTAATCTTTCTGCTATGATATTAAAATTGGGTATGCCTACTGTCATTATCACTGGCGCATGGTTGTTGCAAAGAGGCGAGGTGTCAATCTTTATTTATCTGGCATTTCTCCTTGTTTCGGCAATGGTCTATAATCCTATTCAGGACGTGTGCAACAACCTCGCCATCCTTGCTTTCCTCGATGTGCGCATCAATCGCATGAAGGAAATGGAGGCGATGCCGGAGCAGGAGGGAAGCAAGGAGGTAAAAATGGATAATTACGACATCGAGTTCCGCAACGTGAGCTTTGCCTACGAAACCGAAAAGCAAGTATTGCACAATGTTTCCTTTACAGCAAAGCAGGGAGAAGTAACGGCACTTGTCGGTCCGTCGGGAGGAGGAAAGAGCACTACTGCCAAACTTGCCGCACGCTTCTGGGACATTGACGGTGGAAAGATTCTATTAGGCGGAAACGACATCGCTCACATCGACCCCGAGACGCTGCTTCGCAACTATGCCGTGGTGTTTCAGGACGTGTTGCTTTTCAATGCTTCCGTTTCCGACAATATTCGCATCGGTAAGCGTGATGCCACCGACGAGGAAGTGCGGCGTGTGGCACAACTGGCACAGTGCGACGACTTCATCAGCCGTATGCCGCAGGGATACGACACCGTTATCGGCGAGAACGGCGAAACCCTTTCAGGTGGCGAGCGACAGCGTATCTCCATTGCCCGTGCGCTTCTGAAAGACGCTCCCGTCATTCTCTTGGACGAAGCCACCGCCAGCCTTGATGCCGAGAACGAGACAAAGATTCAGGCGGGCATCTCCGAACTGGTGCAGGGTAAGACCGTCATCATTATCGCTCACCGCATGCGCACCGTCCGCAATGCCAACCACATCGTGGTGCTCGGTGGCGGAACGGTTATCGAGCAGGGCACGCCCGAAGACCTCATGGCTAAAGGTGGAGAATTTGCACGGATGGTAAAACTGCAACAGGAAAACAATAATGAAAAATAAATAGCAATGAAAATCGAAAACATCAACAGAAAATTCAGGCAGTTGGCGGTGTGGATATTACGCCACCGACTGTTGGTAATGGGGCTGTTTGCCCTGCTTATCGCTTTCTCGTTCGTGGGTACAAAGCGCATCGTCATGAAAACATCGTTCGACGACTATTTCGTGAGCGATGACCCGATGTTGCTCAAGACAAACGAGTTCAAGTCCATCTTCGGCAACGACTACTACGTGGCGGTATTAGTGAAGAACAAGGACGTCTTCTCCAAGCGCAGCCTGACACTTATCCGTGAGTTGAGCGAGGAGCTGAAGGACAGCCTGTCGTATGCCGACAAGGTTACATCGCTCACCGACCTTGAATTTACCGTCGGCACTGAGGAGGGAATGACCATCGAGCAGATAGTGCCCGACGAGATACCTTCGGATGAGGCTTCGCTAAAGGAAATCAGACGCAAGGCATACAGCAAGCCCTATCTCTCAAAGAAACTGGTGTCGAAGGACGGTACGATGACATGGATCATGGTGAAGCTGCGTCCCTTCCCGGAGGATAGCGTATGGAAGAAAACGAGCGATATTGCCCCGGATATGCTCACGGGCAAGGAAGCCGGGCACATCATCGGCAAGGCGAAATACGCGAAGCTGTCGCCTGCTGCCGCAGGAATGCCCTATCTGAGCTACGAAAAAGTGGTTTATCTGAAACATGAAATGGGGCGGCTGTTCCTCATAGCTTTCCTTGTTTCCATTGTGGTGATGATTGTCGTAACCCGTTCATTGCGGGGAGTCATCGCCCCGTTGCTCACGTCGGTGTTTGGTCTTCTGATAAGTTTTGGTGTGATAGGCTGGACCGGACTGTATATAGATATGACTACCGCCATGATAGCGGTCATACTGGCCTTTGCCTGTTCCATTGCCTACAACATCCATCTGTACAACTTCTTCAAGACGCGGTTTGTGGAAACAGGCAGGCGCAAGGCTTCCATCACCGATGCCGTAGGCGAAACCGGATGGGGTGTTTTGCTGTCGGGATTGACAACCATAGCGGCTATGATGACTTTCCTATCTATGAAGATAGTCCCCATGCAGGCTATCGGCGTGAACACCTCGCTGTGCCTGCTTTCGGTATTGATTACCTGTCTGATTGTTACCCCTGTAATACTCTCATTCGGAAAAGACCGCAAGCCAAGCATAGACGTATCTAAGAGTCTCGAAGGATACGTCGGCGGACGGTTTGAGCAGTTTGGTAGTTTCATCCTGCGTCGCCACCGCCCGATATTCATTGTCTCGGTAGCCATCACGCTTTTTTGCGGCATCGGCATGTTCTCCATCGAGCCGGCATTCGACATTGAGAAGACTATGGGACGGAAGGTGGAATATGTAAAGAAATTCCTCGACCTCTGCGACACGGAATTAGGAAGCATGTACTCCTACGACCTGATGATTACACTGCCGCATGCCGACGACGCGAAGAAGCCCGAGAACTTGAAAAAACTCGACCAACTGGCAACCACCACGGAAAGCTACCCGCTCACCAAGCGGCACAATTCCGTCACGGACATTGTGAAAGACATGAACTGCACGCTCAACGGCAACAATCTGAAGGAATATCGCATTCCCGACAATGCCGACATGGTGGCTCAGCTCTTGCTGCTCTATGAGAATGCCGGAGGTACGGAGTCGGAATACTGGATGGACTATGACTATCAGCGGCTACGCCTGCAAATCGAGTTGAAGAGCTACAACTCCAACGAGGCGGAAAAAGAAATGGATTTGCTCCAAACCGAAGCACGCAAGCTCTTCCCCGGCGCACATGTATCGGTAGTGGGCAATATACCGCAGTTTACGGTGATGCAGCAGTATGTGGAGCGTGGACAGATGTGGTCGATGCTGCTCTCGGTGCTGGTCATTGGCGTGATACTCATACTCCTGTTCAGAAGTTGGAAGGTGGGACTGGTGGGAATGATACCCAACATCGCCCCCGCCATCATCGTAGGCGGCATGATGGGCTGGCTGGGCTATCCGCTCGACATGATGACAGCCTCGCTCATTCCTATGGTTTTGGGTATCGCCGTCGATGACACCATCCACTTCATCAACCATTGCCATGTGGCGCATAATCGTTATAATGACTATAACATGGCTATCCGCAAGACTTTCCGCACGGAGGGACTGGCCATCGTGATGTCAACGGTCATCATCTCGGCTACATTTGCCGGCTTCATGTCGTCGGACGCCACGCAGACGAAGAACTGGGGCTTGCTGGCTGTAGCAGGTATGGTGTCGGCATTGTTGGCAGACTTGTTCCTCACGCCGATACTTTTCAAATATTTGCGGGTGTTCGGAAAGGAAAAAGGTTCAAAAACAAATAGTTAAACAAACAAGTAAGGTTAAAATATTCAATCATAAAATATAAAGAAAATGAAAACAAGACATTTTATTTTATCCCTTATTGCCTTGATGACAATGAGTGTTGCACAAGCAGCTGGTCTCACCGGAAGAGACATTATGCAAAAGGTAAAGAACCGTGCCGATGGCGATACACGCTATGCCACCGTGGAAATGACACTTATTCAAAAAAGTGGGCATAAGCGTGTGCGAAAAATTGAATCGTGGGCAATGGACGAAGGTAAGGACACAAAGAAAATCATGTTCTTCACCTATCCCGGCGACGTGAAGGGCACGGGATTTCTCACTTGGGACTATGACAATCCCGGCAAGACAGACGACAAATGGCTCTATCTCCCTGCCATGAAAAAGACAAGGCGCATTAGTGGAAAGTCATCGAAGACCGATTACTTCATGGGCAGCGATTTTACATACGACGACATGAGTACACGCAGCGTGGACGAGGAAACACACACGCTGCTGCGTGAGGAAGTGGTAAGCGGACACAAATGCTGGGTGGTGCAGTCCGTGCCTAAGGACAAGGGAGAAATATACTCAAAGCGCATCACATGGATCAGGCAGGACTGTCTGATGGTTATTAAGGCGGAATACTACGATAAGCTCAATAAACTGCATCGCAGCCTTACCATTCCGAATATAAATAAAGTGCAGGGATTCTGGACGATGCACCTCATGCAGATGGAGAATGTACAGACGGGGCATAAGACCATCATCAAGATGGACAACCAGCGGTTCAACGTCAAGGTTGCGCCCAATCTCTTCACTGTCTCCAAACTGGAAAAAGGACTCTGACCATGAAAATACTGCGATTATGGACGCTGTTGCTTGTGCCGATATTCTCGGCACAGGCATTTGCCCAGATTGATACGCTGACGGTGGAGAATGATTCTGCTGATACGGAATATATGCAAGAGGAAGAAACGGATGACAACGCCTTGCGTGTTCAGGTAAAAGGCTTCCTCGACACATACCATGCCGTCAGGACAGAAGGCAGGAACGACTGGATGGCTTCGAGAACCCGAGCGCGCGGAGAGGTGAAACTTGAAAAAGGAGCAGCTTCCCTTTTTGTTTCCATGAACGCTACCTACAACGGCGTACTGAAAGACCGCACGGGACTGGAACTGCGTGAGGCATATCTTGCATACACCAAAGGAAACCTTGACCTTCGGGTGGGGCGGCAGATTGTGGTATGGGGAGTGGCAGACGCATTGCGCGTTACGGACTGCGTGTCGCCGTTCGACTATACCGAGTTCCTTGCGCAGGACTACGATGACATCCGTATGCCCGTCAATGCCTTGCATGCAAGATACACGTGGCATTCGGTAACATTCGAGGCGATATGTAATCCCGTGGCGGATTTCTTCATCCTTCCCACCGACCGACGCAATCCGTGGGCACTGACTCTGCCGTCAGCCCCTCTTCCCTATACCATAGATTTGGAAAGTGGCAAACCGGAGAAAAGACTTCGGAATATGGAGTACGGCGGGCGGATAACGACCAATCTCAGCGGGATTGATTTTTCTCTGAGTGCCCTGCGGACGTGGAACAAGATGCCTGCTCTTTCCCTTGCTGTGTCCGACGATGGAAAGTCGCTTTTAGCCAAAGGGGAATACCGCCGGATGACGATGCTCGGAGCCGACTGCTCTCTGCCTGTCGGACAGATTGTCCTTCGCGGCGAGGCTGCTTGCTATTTCGATGAAGCGCAAAGCAGAGGTGTGGGAAAAGACGTAGTATGCCGAAATACGTACAATATCCTTGCCGGTGTGGACTGGTATCCGGGCAACGATTGGAACTTCAGTGCACAATACTGCCACAAATATACGGCGGGGAACCTTGACGGTCTTTCCGTTTATCGTAATGCCGGCCTTGCCACGGCAAGAATATCGAAAGAACTGCTGCGGAATATGCTGAAACTTTCAACATTCGCCTATATTGACGTAACCAATGGCGGCGTTTTCAACCGCTTCTCTGCATCCTATGCCTTGAACGACCAAATCGAACTCACCGCCGGCTATGATTACTTCCATGCCGACAAAGGCAAGTTTCAAATGTATGACAGAAATTCTGAAATATGGGCAAAGATGAAATATAGTTTTTGAATGACATAAAGACATTGCATCTCATTCTTTTATAAGATGACAAAGAGAAGGATCTTCTTTTATCCTTTTTATTTCTTTTTCAATCAAAACAATTATTTCTCGCTTAACACATTTATAGTTGGCTTCGATAGTCTCTTTGAGATTATCGGAGCCATCTTCGTTTTGAAACGCATTGATTTCAGGAATGGACTGGTATTGCTTCATTTCGGCAGAGACTTTAGCACTATCCACCACTATTTCAGCATGGAAAATCTTTTGGTCAATGCGTTCGTCAAAGTTGTCGGACACTGCACCTACGAACATACCCTGTGTGAGGTTGCTGATTTTCGATGCAGGGATAAGACTATCCATCTGGGTCGAGATAGAGGTGGATTTATCATTACGGTTGATTGTCATAGACTGCCGTTGTTGAAGCACCTTGCCGAAGCGTTCGGAGAGAGTCTTGGCAGTTTCACCTACCACTTGCCCACTGAACACATTGCCCACTGTGTTTTGTATCACCTTGCTTTCCTTATCCCCATAATCGCGGGTAAGCTGCGAGAAGTCTTGAAAGCCCAGACACACGGCAACCTTGTTACTACGGGCTGTGGCAATGAGGTTGTCAAGCCCACGGAAATAGATGGTCGGCAACTCGTCGATAATCACAGATGATTTGAGTTGCTTTTTCTTGTTGATGAGTTTCACGATACGGCTGTTGTAAAGTCCGAGTGCTGCTGAGTAGATATTCTGGCGGTCGGGATTATTTCCCACGACCAACACCTTCGGCTCGTTGGGATTATTGATGTCGAGCGAGAAATCATCACCTGTCATTACCCAATAGAGAGCCGGCGAAATCATACGTGAAAGCGGTATCTTGGCACTGGCAATTTGTCCCTGCAACTGGTCTTGCGCTCCGCCCTCCCAAGCATCCATAAAGGGAGAAAGGTAGTTGGCAAGCTCATCGTAGGAAGTAAGTATCGGAAATATCTGTGCGTACGGACGGTTCAGGAATTCGATGGCATGGGGAAAGGTGCAATACTTGCCGTTCTCATAGATTTTCAGAAACCAGATGATGGCTGCAAGCAATATAATCGGCGACTCAACAAAGAAATCTCCCTGCTTCTGAATCCATGAACGATTAAGGTTGAGCATAATAGTGTAGGCACTCTCGTAAGCGTCCGATATGTCCGTCATAAAGGCAGGATTGATGGGATTGCAGCGATGGCTCTTGCGTGGGTCGTCGAAGTTTATCACAAAGAACTGCGGTTTTACCTTGTAGGCGTCCAAATGGTTAAGCAAATGATTGTAGGCTATCTCTGACAAATCCGGGAACTTGTAGTCGTAAATATACATGGCAAAGCCTTTCTCTATCTGCTGCTTGATATAGTTGTTCACAATAGCATACGACTTACCCGAACCGGGCGTACCGAGCACCATCGAGGCACGAAAGGGGTTGACCACGTTAATCCAGCCCTTATTCCACTTCTTTTTGTAATAGAAACGTGTGGGAAGATTGATTGAGTATTCATTCTCCATCAACCGTGTTTCCTGCATGAAGCTTTCATTTTCCGTGTTGAACACATCATCCATCAGATTGTTTTTGAGCAATCGACTCATCCACACACCTGCCATCAGCAGACAGATATAGCCAATGGAGAGCGTGAAGATATAGAGTGAAGCCGCTCCAATTTTTCCAATGGGCAATGCCAACAGCCACCAGTTGAGAAAGAAAAA
>NZ_KV817587.1:28847-33950 GCF_001814685.1 Prevotella sp. HMSC077E09
ACAAAGCCTGAGAAAAGCACCGTCCAAATCTTTGACCAAGTGATTTTCTCTTCTTTCACGCCTTTCGTTCCCAAACATGACAAGGTAAGAAACACCACACAAAAGAGTTTCGTCCATAGGATAGATGAAAATAATCCCGTGGTGCGTTGAAAGTTCATCAGTATCTTGTTGATGATACCGAGTGTGAAGTGCCATTCTTGAAATGCCTCGTAGCAGAACCAATAACAGTTAATCAGGAGGAATATCACCGATATACCCCGCATAAAGTCCATGACCTTACCTAATGCCCTTAAATCATCTTCTTGTGCCATAATAATATTATTTTGTAGCCTCCCCCAACCCCTCCGAAGGGAGGGGAGATAGAAATGCTCGTTTATTTAATGTTTTCTTCGTCTAAGTTTTACCTTACTTTGTCTGCGGAGTTTACGCTGCCATGCCGCTTCCTTCCAATCATCGTTGCCCGTAGTTCTGAATGATTCACCCACCATATCCTCGATAAGTTCATCGACAAGGTTGTCGCTTTCTTCTGTATTTTGTTGCAAAGTTTGAACGGTTGCCGATTGTTCCAAGCGGACAGACGGACTGCCATACAACGTTTCGTCCAAGAATGGGTTGTACGTTGAATTGGAGAAATACGCATTGAATATGTTGGCAGCATACCCCTTGCCCAATCGTGAGCCGTTGAGCGCAATGCCCACTTCATCATCAATGAAAGTAATGCCATAGATGCGTCCGCTTTCGTTCTTTCGGATTACCACACGCAAGCCTTGTTCCTCCAATCTTTGTTGTAAGGCCTTCTCTGTTTGAGGAGAAGAACACATCACTTCCAATATCCTGTGTCTCATTGCCGGTATCAGTGGCTTAATAGCTTGCTTTGATTTCTGTATCCTGTTCTGTACAGCAGTATAGCCCATACCACGACCAATGTCCGATGCGTTGATGGGTGTACTTATTTTGCCTCCCTTATCATCAGTCGGAACATAGACCACTCCATCGTATTTCTTTCCCCGAAACTCCGTTTTGATTTCCTCTACGGCAAGGTTGTATGCAGAAAGGATGGCGTTCAGCTCGCCCAAGGAGCAGAAGCGATAATGCCCCAGCACCATGCGGACAACGCTTGCCACCTGCTCCTTGATATTCCCTTTACCAATATCTACCTTGGGCGTTTCTGCTACTGCCTTTTCAGTAACCTTTGAACTTGGAATGAGACCAAATTTTCTTTCCAAGGCATCGGTAATTTGCTTGCTCCGCCGTTTTTCAAACTTGTCGTTAATTTTCTGTCCACGACTATCCACCCGAAGCGACACGATGTGTATATGCTCACGGGCGATGTCGTTATGCTTGAACACGATATAGGGTTGCTTGCCATAACCAAGTGCCTCCATATACTCCTTGGCAATCTGCATAAGCGTTTCATCGGAGAGTTTCTCGTCCGGGTGCGGATTGAGCGAGCAATGGAACACCATCTTCTTTGTCCGGCATTTCTTTGGTATCAGAGCCTCCATGTCGACAAGCACGTCTTCCATCGTATAACGTCCCTCCTTGTTCTGATACAACTCTGCTGCATGGAGAATGCTCGCTTCCCCTTTTTCTACCTTTTTGAAGTTATAACCGAGTGCCCCTCCAAGGTTCTCCGTACTTGAAATCTTCGCTATCATTTCTTGCGGTAATCTATGGTAAGACTGATAGCCTGCTCCTGCAAGGCAATGATTTGAGCCGACAGTTTCGCCAACTTTTCAAGCAGAATCTGTGCGGTCTTGACCGAATGATAACTGTTGATAGCACGTACAGTCTGATTATACAGCACACCAATCTTATGGATTTGTGCCGTCAATTCAGAGAGTTTCCGGTAGTATTCTACAGCGGATTTATCCACCGTGATGACCTTAAAACTCTCTCCAAGAATACGCCCACGCACAAAATCCGACTTCGTTTCTGCTCCTGAACGCTGAAACAAATCAATCGCTTTTTGCTGGTCTTTGGGGTTGGGCAACCGCACATGCCAGTTGTCCCAACGTGGCTTTTCTGCCGTTTTTCGTTCTGAACGATGTTCCTCCTTCTTATCCATATCCATTTGGTTTCTAATTACGACTTTGGAGTAATTCATCTCCCCTTCGGGGCAAGGGTCTTTGTGGTACAAACGGAGGTTTGTGTTACAAAGACACACCTTGCTGGTATTAAGAAATGATACGATAGAAGTATCCACCCTCGTGGGGTGTCTACTTCGGGATATTACCTCCATGTATTATTCTCGCCTGCAAAGTTACGGCGAGTTTTCAAATAACTCATTATCAGCGATATTCCCTCTTTTCCCTTGTGTTTCCCTGTGTTTCATCGGTGTAATAAAATCAACCAAAATATCATTTATTTTGCAGCCAAAACGAGCGAACTATGGTATGATGACACAAGCAAAAGACACATCGTATTACCGTTGGCTTGCACCAAAGATGCAAAGAAGAAACGAAACATATTCATGACAATTTGTTGTCATGACAAACTATTGTCAATACAACAGATTGCAAGAACTATAAATCGTCCTTTCAGACTATCGCACGAACCATACGCAGCCAGAACAAACTGTCTGCTGATACTTCTCAAGAATGAGAGCACATCCAAACATCAAATAGACAAGTAATATGAACTAAGAAATTATCATTATGGAGAACAAACAACAACGCCCCCTCTTTCTGGGGTTCTCCTCACAAAAGGGAGGAGTAGGAAAAAGCACGCTTGCTGAAATTGTGAGCAGCATATTGTACTACGAACAGGGCATCAACCTCTTCGTGATGGACTGCGATCTGTCGCAGGACTCCTTTTACAAACTGAGGGAACGCGAGAAAAGTGTCGTTCAGGAAAGCGAAGAGCTTTCCATGTCCATGGAGGAATACTTTCACTACCTCGGCAAAAAGGCATACAGAATTTATAAGTCCAGCCCCAAAGAAGCTGTCAGGATTGCACGGAATAAAATCGACACTATCAACAATGAGACGTACCAGTTGGTCGTGTTCGACTTCCCCGGTCATGCAGGGACCACAGAGTTGATGGAGCTGTCCCTTCAGATGGACTATATCCTATCTCCACTTGAAGCCGATATACAGTCACTCGTCTCTTGTATGGCATACGCCAAGACCATCACGGATATTGGTGTTTCTATGTCCGACTCACGGATAAAGGACATTATCCTGTTCTGGAACAAGGTGGACAGAAGGGTAAGGAACGTCATCATTGACGAATACACAAAACTTATCCAAGGACACGAACTCACACTCCTGCCCGGCTATGTATATGCCACACACCGTTTCTCCCACGAACTTTCCACATACGGGCTACGAGGCGTGTTCCGTTCTACCTATCAGCCTCCTGCAAGGGGATTACGAACGGGCACGGGGCTGGATGAACTCGTCTCCGAGATAATTCAACGTCTCAAACTAAAAACAAAAACAGAACATGGCAACGATTGAGGAAAGAAAGCAGCAACTGGAAAAGAAGCTGAAGAAAATGGCAGAGGACAATGTAGTGGTGAAACCTGTCACGGTCCCCAACCCCTTCGATCCATCCGAGGACACCGAGCCTTCCCTCGCAACATCACGAGAGGAAGACAAAAGTTCGGAAGAAATGAAGACGGCAAAAGAAGAACGAACAGACGAAACTGGAGGAGAGGAAATCGGGAACACGGAACCGAAAAGAGAAAGAAAACCGAGAATAGAAAAGTCTGGCATGTCGTCCCTTTCCATAGAGGAATACCGTTCCCTATACTTTCATCCCGTACGTTCGCAAATGCGGACGGCTTTCTCCATCAATTTGGAGACATTACAGAACCTGCGCAATGTGCTACAAGACTTAGGAGAAAGGGTATCTATTGCTTCCTATATTGATAATATCCTCCGGGAGCATCTGCGGGAACATCAGGAACTTCTCAATAATGCAGCAGCAAAGCAAAGACGTAAGACAACAATAACACTATGATGGAAACAATACTTTTCAGTTTTATATTGGTACTCATCATCATTTGGATGATGCTTGGTATCCTGTATTTCTATATGCGGTATGTATCTCCGTATGACTTCATTATCAAGAAAAACGGAAAGAGCGATGAAGATAGCAAGAAGAAAGGAGCAACGAAGAAAAAAGACGGACAGAAAGGAAAAGGAACAATAGAGCAAGCCGAGTTTGTACTGATTGGAAAAAGCCGTTCCACTTCCCCGATTATCCCACAAATTCCCTCTGTTTCATCATCTGAAAATTCAAAGCAGAATAATAATAATTTTGCACCGCAGAACTCCGAAAAGGAGGAAGAAATGAAAGAGGACAACGAAATGGACGTTGATTTCGAGATGGAGAGAGTGGACGAAGATGAGATTGTCCGTGAGGAATTAAACCTATCCATCGAGTCCACATCGGGCGAAGCCGAAATTTCGGAGCAGTCCGTCCTCGCACGTGACTTAGTCCGCCTGCAAAAGTGGGCAAAGAACAGTGAGGAGGCTAATGAGGAAGAAGTCAAAGAGACCGTTCTGCAGCTTCAAGACTCAGACCTGTTGGATAAGTACAAAGAAAACATCGCCAAGATGCTGGGTGAACAAGCCTTGCTATTGGAGAAAATCCGTAAGGCGGAAGAAAAGGAAGAACAGAGTGCTCAACCAGCAATGCTTTCATCACAAAACCCAACACCTCCTGTTTCTGGCATATCTGACACAGCGGTGGGCGATGCTGACGACAAACCGCTGTCCTATTATCTGTAAAAATGGTTTCTTGATTTTCATATTTTGGAGGAATGCAGGGGTGGCTCAAAAGTAAAACAATCAACCAATATCAGTCATACGATAAAACCGAGTCACCCCTTACCACCTCTATCTAAAAGAAAATAATTCATTTAACAACATAAAATAAAAAGAACAATGAACAACAAAAAGA
Source organism: Prevotella sp. HMSC077E09 (assembly GCF_001814685.1). Lineage (NCBI taxonomy): Bacteria > Pseudomonadati > Bacteroidota > Bacteroidia > Bacteroidales > Prevotellaceae > Prevotella > Prevotella sp. HMSC077E09. Next base: position 33,759 of record NZ_KV817587.1, read on the forward strand.
AAATCACAATGCTGTTCCTGCTGACGGCTACAGCCATAGGAGCATACGCACAAGGCAACGGCATGGCGGGTATCAATGAAGCCACAAAGATGGTAACAAGCTATTTTGATCCCGGAACAAAGCTTATCTATGCCATCGGAGCCGTGGTAGGTCTGATTGGAGGAATAAAAGTGTACAACAAGTTCTCAAGTG
>NZ_KV817588.1:0-292 GCF_001814685.1 Prevotella sp. HMSC077E09
TTTTATTATTTTGTTGTTTTATCGATAATTCGATAGTTCGACAAATCGAGATGTCGAAGTGTCGATAGATAGTTTTATCGATAGATTATTTTGACGATATATAGTTTTGACAACAGATAGTCATGACAACAAATTGTACAAACAACAGGTGGTCCGTATCATCATCAGTCCTATCTGTTGTTGGTTGTTACGCCTTGCGTCTAAAGAGCCTGAGTATGCCGTATTCTTGTCGTGTCTATACTCTCTACGGCAGCCCAGCCCTGCAAGGTTGGGAGAGATGAATACGACCGCA
>NZ_KV817589.1:0-222 GCF_001814685.1 Prevotella sp. HMSC077E09
GTTCACATTGTTGATGGCCTCGGCGATGGCTGCTATCTTCTCCTGCATATCGCCTTGCAGGTTTTCGATGGCGGTGATGAGCTTGCCTGCCATCTCCTCCTGCCTGAGGGTCTGGTTCTTGATGGCCGTCTCCAAGAGGGTGAGCTTGCTTTCGAGGGTGAGGGTCTGCGCCTTCATCGCTGCCTCGATGGCTGCGAGCTTGGTCTCGAGCGTGGCGTTCAC
>NZ_KV817590.1:0-942 GCF_001814685.1 Prevotella sp. HMSC077E09
GATATAAACAACTAAATTCCCATTTATGGAAGAGTTTGAAAAAATATATAATACTGGATGGAGTAATTGGAAATCTTTTCCAGATCCAAGAAAAGGAGATTATTTAATAGCTCCATTAGGAAGTGGTGTATATCAGCTTAGGAACACAAAATGTGATAAATATGTTTTATTTGGTACAGGTAAACATTTGGCACATAGAATGACATCGCTACTACCTAAGCCCTTTGGAGCAGGTACACGTAATAATGAGGACAAACGAAGATATATTCTAAACAACTTACAAGATATAGAGTATCGTACAATATCATTTATAGACAGTAACGATGCAAAACGGTTTGAAAGCTATATCAAGTCTGTTGAACAATATCTTTTTAATACATAAGTGAGCAGAAGTATTTATGAAATTATATAAGAAACACATATCGGATTTAGGGAAGGTGATTACTGGTAAAACCCCTCGAACATCTATCTTGGAAAATTATGGAGGGAAGATCCCTTTTCTGACTCCATCGGATAATTTGTCTGAGAAATTTTCTCCAACGACATCTAAGACTTTAACAAAAATTGGTCTGAATGAGGTAAAAAACTGTTTGCTTCCTTCAAAATCGATATGCGTTAGTTGCATAGGTTCTGATTTAGGAAAAGTTGTGCTTACGAAAAAACCAACTGTGACGAATCAACAATTTAATTCTATTGTACCGAATGAGGAAAATGATGCAGATTTTATATACTACTTGATGACTGTTGTTGGCAAGCATCTAAATTACCTTAGTAAGACATCAACGGCAGTACCAATTATTAACAAATCGACCTTTGCAAACTATGAAATTGAAATTCCCAATATTAAAGAACAAAAGAGAATTGGGAAAATTCTCTCTTCCTTAGATGATAAAATAGAACTCAATCGACGGATAAATGATAATTTAGAGCAACAGGCACAGG
>NZ_KV817591.1:0-1951 GCF_001814685.1 Prevotella sp. HMSC077E09
CGCTAAGATTGAGGGTAACCGTATGCACCTGCTTATCAAAAGCATTGAGATGGACGGGCATATCATAGCCGTCAAGCTCTCGGCATACGACACAGATGGGCAGGAGGGTGTGTATATACCTGGTTCGGAGGACATCAATGCGCTTAAGGAAGTCGGGGCGAACATCGGCGATTCAATGGGAACCTCCTTTACCTTCGCTTCCTCTGCCAAAGACCAGATTATCTCCGAGGCTGCCCGTGGGGTGATGCAGGGTGCAAGTCAGCTGCTTCAGAAGAAACTGCGCACCGTCAAGGTAACGCTCAAGGGTGGCTACCGCCTTTTCTTGGTTCAGTCCAAATAAAACAATCGAAAATGATAAGTAAAAAATAACATCAAATCAAAAGGAACAATGAAGAAAATTATTTTATCAATGGCTATGCTTGCCATGGTGGGAGCAACAGCCACAGCACAGGAAAACAATGATGGTCTGACACCAAGCCGTCCGCTTACTTCGGGAGAGCTTTTTCAAGGTATGAGCCGTGCCATTCCAACGGGGCGTGTCGTACTGCCGTATGGTCTGGACGTTACCTTTGACAAGACCGTGCATCTTATCTTCCCTTCTGCCATTCGCTATGTAGACTTAGGTTCACAGAACATCATCGCAGGGAAGGCGGAGGATGCAGAGAACGTACTACGTGTAAAGGCTTCAGTGAAGGACTTTGAGACGGAGACCAATATCACTGTCATCTGTGAGGACGGCTCATTTTACGCTTTTAATATAAAGTATGCCGATGAGCCGGAGAAGTTGAGCATAGAGATGAAAGACTTCTTGTCACCAACGGACGGACGCCTGCCAAGCAACCGCTCTGATATTTACTTTAAGGAACTTGGCAACGAGTCGCCCGTATTAGTAAAGCTGATGATGCAGACCATCTATCAGAATGACAGACGCTGCATTAAGCACATTGGTGCACAGCAGTTCGGTATGAAGTTCCTGCTTCGTGGCTTGTATGCCCATAATGGCTTGCTGTATTTCCACACTCGTATGGAAAACGGTACGAATATGCCGTACTCGGTGGATTTTATCACCTTTAAGGTGGTGGATAAGAAGATGGCGAAGCGCACCGCTATACAGGAACAAGTATTGCAGCCACTTCGCGCCTATCATCAAGTGATGCAGGTGCGGGGTATGGGCAGTGAACACACTGTGTTTGCGCTCGAGCAGTTCTCTCTTGCAGAAGACAAGCAGCTTGAAGTGACGCTCTATGAGCGAAATGGCGGTCGTACACTGACTTTTTATGTAACGGCAGAGGACCTGCTGCTGGCAAAGAGGATTGATAACCTCAAACTGAAATGGTAGACATTATGAAGAAGAAAATCATTTTATCGGTTTGTGCAGCGGTGGCAATGGCTTTTAGCTTGCCATCGCAGGCACAGCGACTGATACCCAAGCAAAGGGGAATAGAGGTCGTGGGGAGTGTTCCGCTTATCAAGGGTGAAAAGTTCCTTGCAGCTGACAATTTCGGCATGGGAGCATCACTTACCCGATATCTGGGTTGTGAGAACTATACCTTTGTTATGGCAGAGTATGAACAGCAGAATATGCCGTACAGAAGTTATAACGTAAAACTCAAGGATGCACTCTTGCAGGTGGGCTATATGCACCCTGTTTTCTCCGACAGAGGTAAGAACATGTTTCTCTATGGTGGTATATCCGCTTTGGGTGGCTATGAGCAGCTGAACGAGGATAAAAAGCTGCTACTCGATGGGGCAACACTGCTCGACCGCTCCCGCCTTGTCTATGGCGGTGCCGTGCATGGTTCGGTGGAAGTGTTTCTAACGGACAGGGTTCTCTTTCTTGTAAAGGCGCAGGGACGTTTCCTCTTTGGAACGGACGTGCATCGTTTCCGTCCGGCTGTTTCTGCAGGACTAAGGTTTAACTTTTAAGTAGAAGAAAAGATGAAGAAGATAT
>NZ_KV817591.1:2051-16639 GCF_001814685.1 Prevotella sp. HMSC077E09
CTATCTGCTTGTGATAGGGATTTGGATGTTCAGCAGTCTTATCCATTTACGGTGGAGACAATGCCGGTTCAGAAGGACATCATAAGGGGGCAGACGGCTGAGATACGCTGCACGCTGAAGCGGGGCGGTGAGTTTGCCGACACTCGCTATACGATACGTTACTTCCAGCCTGATGGCAAGGGTTTGCTAAGAAATGATAACGGCACTGTCTTCAAGCCGAATGACCGCTATCCGCTGACGAAAGATGTGTTCCGCTTATACTACACTTCTCTGTCATCTGATCGCCAGACGATTGATGTATATGTGGAGGATAATTTCGGCAGGGTTCAGCAGCTGACCTTTAGTTTTAACAACGAGCGAGAAGAGAGCAAGGATAAGCCTGCATCTTCTCGCCACTAAGAACGTAATTGATGCGAACGATAAATGCTTTCATTTTACTTTGTGTATTCTGCCTGTTCTGTCAGCCGACCCTTGCCCAGCGCAGGGTGCGGCTGGCAGACTTGCCACCTTTTGAGCGTGCGGTAGTTGTAGTAAAATACTTTGAGGGCATGCACGGCTGGCAGAATTATCCGTATGTTGGCTATGGGCATCAGTTGCAACCAGGAGAACGCTTCACAGCAGATATGACGGAACGGCAGGCAGACTCCCTGCTCCGTGCCGACCTTTGGAAATGCTTTGAACACTTTAAAGGCTATGGTAAGGATGCCCTGCTACTGACCTTGCTTGCCTATAATGTGGGTGTAGGGAGATTGCTTGGATATGGCAAGCACCCCAAAAGTAGGCTGCTACGAAAGATAGAAGTTGGAGATAGGAACTTCTATTGGGAGTATGTTTCATTCTGCCGATACAAGGGAAAAGTTTTGAAAGGATTGGTGAAACGGAGGCAAGTGGAGTTTGCCATGTTTTATATACCTTGATACATCTATCCATCCACGCAACAGACTTGGTAAGAGTTTAGCTCTAATTTGAAGGCTCTTTTGTAGGATACAACTATACTTTCAAAGAGAGATTCCTTATCAAGAGTTGATGGATAGGTTATCCTCTTGCTTAGCCTTTTCTGTCATTCTTTTCTTTCATCCACCCTTCCTGATGTAGCAGAATGCCGTTGACTCCTTGTACGATGGTGATGTTTTCTTCGTCGATGATTTTTGTTACGCTCATAGTCTTATGTTTTGGGGTTATTGTTCGTTTTCAGTGCTTTCTCTTTGTGGTTTCACGCAGCGGAACAAGCAGACGGAAGCCATTTTTTCTGTCAGCACGTCATCGCCATACATACTCCGAAGTCGGCTTTCGGCTTCAGCGAAGGTGTCGTATGGAGGGTGGAAAAATCCTTTTCTTTCCATGACTTTCTTAACAAATAAATCAGCCAATCGGCGTTCGCCCTTGACATAAAAGCAGCCGCAGAAGCAACCGCCGGGTTTCAGCACGCGGAAAATCTCGGCAAAGGCTTTTTCTTTCTCAGGGAAAGCCTGAAAGCCGTTCATCGACAGTACGCAGTCGAAGATCTCGTTGGCATAGGGAAGTTCTCCGACATCTCCTTGCTCCAAAGACAGGTTGGCTATCTCCTCTGTCTCTTTCCGCAAAGCCGCAATGGCTATCATTTCTTCCGAATAGTCCAAACCAACGATCTCGGCATCTTTCATCCGGCGATACTTCTCGGCGGTGAAAATGGCAGTGCCGACAGGCACGTCAAGCAGTCGTCCCCGAAAATCGTCCGGTATGAGATCAAGCACTTTCCGAGCCAAGAGATTAGTGTCTTCGTTCCAAATAAATCGCATATATATCCTTGACCACCACTTCCGTCCGGTCAATAGATCGTCGTAATGTTCCATCATCCTTTGGTAGGAATTGCTCTGTCTGTTTGCCATCATCTTCTTATCAAGAATGTTCATTTCTTATTTTGCAAAAGTACGATATCTGCTTCGTCTCTGCAATCGCCAATAATAATGATTTTTATTTCGAACATCCTCCATGTATGTGGATTGGGAATCACAGAACATCATTGTGGATAAGGTAGAAGATATTGAGAATACGCTGCCTATAAAAACAGCAATGGTAACGGCAAGGATGCTTTACTGCTTACCTTGCTTTCCTACAGTGTGGGCGTGAAGCTACTACTTGGTTACGGTAAGCAACCCAAGAGAAAGATAGAGGCTGGTTACGAAAAATTTGTCGTGAGTATGTATCCTTTTGCCGATGCAGGGGCAAAAGATTGGTGAAGCAGAGACGTGTGGAGTTAGCCTTGTTCTTTCTTCCTTAGCAAATATGAAATGTAATTTCCCTGCGACTTTCTTTTGCTTCTTTGCTTTGGTCGCCTGCTCGCTCAAAGACAAAGAAAAGAAGCCACGCAAATTTTCGGTTTGCGTGGCTCTTGGTCTTATTCAAGATGCTGTTTCTACACCTTCGTTATTCTGTCTATTCGCTTGTTGGGGTGTCTGTCAAATGCCCAGTTTATCTCATCATCGGGCAGGGTGCTGTGAATACTTCCACCCATAACCAACCCACAATGTTGCAGGACTTTCTGCCGTGCTTCCTCCTTGCTCTCTGCAACTACATCGAATACGCCGTCAAAAATATATTCCGTATAGACTAAAAATCTTTGTTTCTTCATCATTCCTAATCTTAAAATTCAACCTTTAATAATCTGTACTCCTTTGGCTCTCCATTGGATAATTTGCGGTGGGTAAGCCAAAAATGATGTGCGCCATAGCCGTATGCAAAGAACTTGTCAAGTTCCGTTTCTTCGGCTATTTTGCCTATTGCCGTCCTTAACTCTTCCTCGTTGTCGGATAGGGTTATTGCATTGATAACCCTGATGAGAATGTGCGGTATCTCGTCCGCCCAATTAATAATAATGTTTTCAATCTCAGTTTTCATATCTCTGATAATTTAATGATTTGTACTATGCTGTTGCTCTCATTCTCTGCTTTATCAATTTGCGGTTGGCATTGACGAGGTTCACTATCTGCTCGTGATACTCCGTATTCTTGTTGCACACTCCACGACTTTGCACCACTTTGAGCGTGTCCAGATTGACCTCAATCGTTTCTATCCGTCTGCCCTCAATGGTTGCCGAAAGGATAAGCGAGTTTTCTTTGAGATAGTAGGCATTGTCGAATACGCAATGGTGCATTGATACTCCTTCCTCCAAATGTTCCTGCACACTCTCCAATACGTGAACTTGGATTGTGCCGTCCGTGAAACAGATACCGAAGAACTTGGATTTGAGTTCGTGGAAACGCTTCTCTTCCTCGATTGCCTTTTTGCGTCTCTTCTCTTTCTCTTCCTTTTCCCTTTGTCTGCAGAGTTCGCTTTGTCTTAGGTCGTGTTCCCTATGCAGGTCGGTGGGGTAAACATACTTCGGGCTGTGTATGTCTTTATTCAATCTGCGGAGCATATCCACATAGTCGCACCATAGAGAAATATCCTCTATCTCATAGCCGTTGCGAGTGGCAACTTTGTAGGACTGCCAACAAGCGTCAAATGTCGATTTGTTGTTGAGGAAATAGCGTAAATGCTCCATTCGTCCTGCTTTCATCAATGTTTCAGCCCGGCTGTCAGAAAGCAATGCAGGAATGAGTATTGTCGGGGCTATATCGTGAAAATCATCCTCAAATCCATTCCTGCGGAGTGTGTCTGTAACCTTGAATTTAGGATATATCTGCGAATAGGCAGCATATTGATAGGCTTCATTATCGTTACGTATTGCCATAGGAGCACAAAAGGAAAATGTATCAACGTAATGTCCCAATATACGTTGTATGGCAACCAATGCTTTCCGCCCTTGTGCGTTCCACCAATACTGCCCGATTTCAAGCACATAGTGTTCAGCCTTGCAGCCTTTCTCCATTTCAGCCACGAGGAGGAACATACGCAACACTTGGTACTCTCCGTAAGCGGTAAGCGTGGTGAAATATCGCTTCTGCTGCAACTTGCGCTCAAAGGTTTCCCTGACCAGCAACTTTGCCCTGCAATGGGGGCAGGTGCAAGTGTCCTTCGGCTTATCCATTGTCCAACTATGCCCACAATCCATACAAGTGGTGCGACCTTTTGGCAAGCGGTAGGCGAAGTGGTCTATGCACTCACGGAATGCCCACTTACTTTGTGTCTTGGTTATCGGGCGAAGATGCTTGCTTTGTTCCAAAACTGCCTTTTCAAATTTGTTTCTCGGTTTCATAGGCTTAAAAATCAAATAGTGATGGTTGTACTTGGGTTGCTACATTCTCGGTCTTTTTCACTCGTGCGTTACGGCTCTGTAACTTGGCAAGTTCCTCACGCTGATATTGCTTAATGGCTTCCTGTCTTGCTTTGGCTTTTTCTTCCTCCGTTAGTTCCACAACGTGATTAACGGCTACTTGGCAAGAAACAGCCTTACCCACCTCTATATCGTCCTCATCGTAGTAGTGAACAGCCATAGAGAAAATTTCATCATCATCAAAGCCATTGCAACCGCTTTTCTGCACTTCATTAAGAATGTAGGTGATGCACTCCTCGATATTCTTGTTAGGTTTCATCAAGTTAGGGGCAAACAATGGGTCTGTCATAGCACGCTGATTGAGATACTCGGCTATTGTCCGTGTAAAATGTTCTGTACCTTTCATATTGCTTAGTATTTTGGGATTTCTACTATCTGATTGATGCGCCCATATAGGTAGGCTCTTAGGCTTGTTCTGTCGGGTGCGTAATACTCTGTCCATTGTCCGTACTGATTGACAAGGTATTTCTTCAGCACATCGAAAAAGTCAAAGCGATAGCCTTGTAGGGGAACGGCAGTACGGAAGTAGGTATTAGAGTTCACCGCTTCACATAGCCAATTCTTTTCCTCACGGCTCATACGCTCGCCACAATAGAGTTTCACACGTAGGAGATATACTTTGCTATTACAAAGGCTCTCCAAAGGGGGAACGTCCCATTGTACAAACTTAATTGCCAACACTTGCTCACTTTTTCCAACCACAGAGTTAATGCGGTAATGAGAGGAGGAGCTATATCCTTTTCTTTTCATCGAAGATGTTGTATTTACTTTTTGCTTATCCATAGCGACATTTTTTTTATGCGTCCAAAGATCGGAGTATGCTGATTCCTTTTTGTAGCAAAATCAAGGTAGCGGGGCGAGGCTTGCACAAGGTTTTGGCGGAAAATACTACCCATAGGTGTGGAGATTTTCCAGACAAACCCAGCGGCACTGACCTTTTGAAAGCCACAAACCCCGTACTACCTTTGCGGATAAAAAGGGAACAGCATCCGTCTTCTTCATTTCGCATATTGTGGAGCATTGGAAAGGAAGCGAAAGTGCAACGCCCATAGTGGAAAACAGAAAAGGTGGCTATCTCAAAATGCGAGATAACCACCTGATGAACGATAAATGAAAGTGTTTACAGATTACATCGTCGTGCTTCTCAAAGCACGCAAAGCAGGATGGCACAGAGTATCGCCAGCCAGAAGAGAAAGCTCAGCAGCGTAAAGGTAACTTGGAGAATGACTCTGACAATAAAGCGCAGTATCAGAAAGCCTGCAATGACTGACACGGCGGTAACGACCTGTGGCGTTACTATCTTTGAGATAAGCCAAACGACACCGATAACGATGGAGAGCAGGATGACCAGTTCGATGAAGCGTGTCCAACTGAAACGGCGGACTTGCTTGAAAGAAATCGGCTGCTGCTTGATGTTATTGCTTTTGTTCGATGCGTCTGCCTTGATGAAGGCAGGTGTGTGGACATCTTGATTCATGATGATTGTATTCATAATCGGAGCTTTGAATAGTTCAAGAGCAATAACAAGATGCGCAGGCTACACAAAGACAAGTGTTGGTACAAACTCTTGGCGTGTGGAGCGGAGCGTTTATCTTGGCTCTTGATACTACAAAAGCTCCCGATGGTGCTGCATCAAGTCATGTTCTCACCGCCTATCGTTGGCAGACCATTGACCTCAATGAGCAGAACGATTGTTCCTGTCAGTTCGGTGTAGAGTTTCTCATACTCAGGACTTGCGCCAAAATCGTCCGTGAGTTCATACTTGTCGAAAACGCTTTGCACAGCCTTGTTCTTCAGGAGTATCGGGGATAGTCTTTCGGGGAGTGGGGAGGGCAGTTCTTTCTCAAACTCATTCTCCAAGACAGATACAAGCGTGTCGTACTTTGAGAAATGCAGTCCTCTATACAACACTTCGCTTGCCATACTCTCAGCTTCGGGATGCGAGAAGCCTTGTGCCACTGCATCGCAGTAGGTGGTAAGAGCTTCGTCGGCTCTTGCAGTTATGAATGGTTTGTCACTCAGCATTTCGGGGAAATGCTCACTGAGATAGTTCTCTAACTTCAGACGGAAGTAGGATAGTTCTTTCTTAGTTGTCATAATCTTCTTGGTTTAGGGTTATACATTATTATATTATCGGATTCCCATTGCCTTGTTGAACTTACCGAGTTTGTCGGCAAGCTGTTCCATGTCATGCTCAATTTTCTTATTGGTGATGCGAGCATAAATCTGTGTGGTCTTTATGTTGGTATGTCCCAGCATCTTCGACACACTTTCCATCGGAACGCCCTTACTCAAAGACATGGTGGCAAATGTATGCCGGGCAAGGTGAAAGGTCAGGTTCTTCTTGACACCGCAAAGGTCGGCTATTTCTTTCAAATACGCATTAGTCTTCTGATTCGTCAGTATGGGGAATAGTTTGCCGTCCCGATAGGTCTTTCCACTATACTTTGCAATGATGCGCTTCGGAATATCGAGAAGTAGGACATTTGTTTCCACGCTTGTTTTCTGCCTTTTGGTCATAATCCACTGCTTGTCATCGAGCGTGACGATGTTGTCCGGTGTGAGATTGGACACGTCAATGTATGCCAGCCCTGTAAAGCAAGAGAAGATGAAAACGTCCCTTACCAGTTCCAAACGCTGGATGCCGAAATCCTTGTTGGCTATCTTCATGATTTCTTCGTCCGTGAGGAAACCACGGTTTACCGGCTCCAAGTGGAAACGATGATTGAGAAAGGGGTCGTGAAGGAGATAGCCACGCTTTTGTGCATATATGGTTACGGTTTTGAGAGCCTTCATTTTCTTGACCGACGTATTGTAAGCGCAGCCTGCCACAGTACTCAGATATAACTCAAAGTCTTGTACCACGGATGGTGTGAATTCTGTCAGTCCTATATCCTTTCTTCCATATTTATGGATAAGGAACTCTGAGAAATGTCTTCTCAAAACACTGTACTTTTGCAGACTGTCTTTGCTGATGGTGTGTCCGACACGCTGCTTGATGTCTTCGTTGAACTTGTCGAATACCGGGAGGAAAGTTGTGTACTCCCTGTCTTTTCCTATAAAGAAAGAACGGATTTTCTCCAATGACAGGGACTCGTCATCCTCAAACTTGCGGTAAATTCCATTCAATGTAGTGGAAATAGAGTCCAATGCGGCATTGACGGACAAGCTTTCTGCCGTCCGACCTTTAAGCCGGCTTGTGGCATTATTCCACATTGTCTTATCCACGAAAATTTTCGTAGAGCCAAAATTTGCCATTTCTCCGTTAAGGAATACACGGAGCATTACAGGCGACTTTCCTTCTTTGTTCTCATAGTTTGAGCGTAGGTAGAAGGATACCTTGAAATTTGTTCTCATAATGCATCATTCTTTTGTGTAGCACTCGGCTGCAAAGTTAATATATAACATACTGAAACAGAAAGAATTGATGCCGTCAATATGGTATTCAGAATCCCGTCACTGCTACATTTTTTATTGCTACAATTTTTGTGTAGCAGTTTATGTAGCAGAATTTGACCGAATAATGACTGTCAAAACATAGGGTTATGCCGTCAGGCGATAGAGGTATATACAAAGAAAAATCGTTGTAAAACCTTGATTTTACAACGATTAGCTAATTTTTGAAGGCTAAATTGACAACCTTTGTGAAGTCCTTTTGAAGCCTATTAGCGGAGAGAGAGGGATTCGAACCCCCGGTGCCTCTCAGCACGACGGTTTTCAAGACCGTTGTAATCGACCACTCTACCATCTCTCCAATGGTTAGTAACCAAATGCTTTGTTAAAAAAGCAGTGCAAAGGTAGGAACTATTTTTGAAATAACCAAATGTTTTGCGAACTTTTTTGCAGTTTCAATAGTTTCTTTCGACGGACAGATGGTGTTATATTTTATTTCATCATTTATGAATGTAACTGTGACATATTTATAATCTGTCTAATTCCTCAATGTTTTTCTCCACTTTATTGAATTTCTGTTTACCAAAGCTATAGCTGAAGCGCAGGATGACTTTACGGCTTTCTCCATATCCCCATGACGAGAGGTTCAGGGCATCTTTTACTCCATAACTATCCCAACGCTCTGTATGTAAAATGTCGGTCATCAGTAATGAAAGTCGAATGCGGTTCTCAAGCCAACTCTTATTGAAGCCCAAATCAATGTTTCCTGTCGACTTGCTGATCTCATAACTTCCTCCTTGGCGTTTTGAGTAATATCGTCCGGAGAGTTCAAAGTTTATGCCCCAAGGCAGAAGAATGTTATTGCTTGCCGAGAGGGAACAGGATGGACGCTTGTATTCTTGTTTGTATCTTTCGTAATCCAACTTGTTCACAAAGTAGTAAAGTCCTACGTTTGTACTGAAATCCCACCATGAAGTAAGGCGTTTAGAGAAAATCGCTTCCAATCCAACTTGCTGTTGTGTTCCGATGTTTTTCGTTGTCATTATCGTCTTGTTGTTCTCAAAAACGTCTGTGAGGGAAGTGAAATAGTCATCAAGTTTGTTGTAATATAAGTTCAAAGACAAACTCTTCCGTGTATAGTTCAATGTTATTTTATTGCTAATCTGAGGTTTAAGGAAGGGATTTCCTTTCCAATAGGAGAGTTCATCAAGCAGATACTCAAAGGGATTAAGATCTTCATATCGCGGTTTATCTTGCCGTCTGCTGTATAATAGGGCCAATTTATTCTTCTCATTGAACGTATATGATACAGACATATTGGGGAATAAACGCAATTTATTCCTGTTGTTTTCTTCTGTTTTGTGATTGGTATAAGCGTTTAGCTTGTTGTGGGTGTACATATATTCCATACGCAGGCCTGCACTTAACTCCAATTTATTCCAAGTGTGCGTATATTGTGTGTAGCCTTCAATATTATGTTCATTGTAATCAAATTTGTTTGAGCGTTGCAGGTCAATAGTCCCATTTCTCTTGAAAAGAAAGGTGTTGTTGCTTTTGATAAGCGAAGTCTTGATACCTGCAAGCCACTCGTTCTGCGCATTAGGATTATACTTATAGTCTGCTAACAAGGCATAAATGTCAATGTCTTTATCGGGCTGAGAGTAAAACAAATCAGAACGAACAAGCTTGTTTGTCGGTGAAAAATAATCATTAGGCTGCTCGCATCGGGCTTTACCATCAAAGTGGGTCCAGTCTGCCGAAAGCGACAGCTGCTGTTTTTCGGAGGGTCGGTACAGGTAGTTCATGCTGTTACTGTATCGAACAGTTTTCTGCTTCAGGTAATTGTTGCGTGCTTTCAAAATGCCATCTAATGTGGTAGTCCCTTTATACACCCTTGTCGTTGTCTCTGTCAAGCCAGGTCCAATAAGCAAGTTCACCATACTGTTCAAGAACAATTTGCTCTTCTGATTGGGTTGCCAGGAAAAGTCAATGCCTGCCGAATGCGTGTTTCGTTTATCAGTATCTATGGTTTCAGATAAACTTTTATCTCCATTCTGAATTTTTTCATAGCCATAATTCATGGCATGATGTCCTATACTGTGGTTGTAATTCAATCCCAATTGCCATTTATTCGTATTGTAGGATAATGCGATGTCAGAGTTCTGTCTCACGTTTTCCCAATAGGCAACGCTGTGTGAAGTGGTCAGGAAAAAGCCCGATTTCTCCGTGGTTTTCAAGATGATATTAATAATTCCTCCGGCTCCGTCGGCCCCAAAACTCGCATTAGGATTGGGCGAAGTTTCTATCTTGGAGATTTTCGATGAAGGCAGAGATCGCAGATAAGCCGACAGTTCTTCACCTTGCAACATCAGTTTCTTTCCATTGACATATAAGGCAGTTCCTCCGAGTGATGCCAAGGAAATGTCGCCTTTGCTGTTTACAGAAATGCCTGGAGAATGCTTCAACACATCCAGTGCATCTCCGATATCCGTAAGATAAGATTGCGCCACGTTAATCTGTATTTTCCCGTTAGACGAACTTGTCATCGGCCGAGATTTCCGCGCTGTTATGACCACGTTTTTCAATACGATTTCATCCGGCTCTAATTGCATGTCGGGTATTTTCGCGTCTTCACGGATTGTGATTTCCCTTTTAATCTCTCTGTAGCCCAACATTCTTACGCATAAAATGAATTTTCCTTTCCGCAATGGGAACGAGAACATTCCGTTGCCGTCGGTGAGTGTTGTCTCTGCAAGAATGCTATCAGGTTGGGTAAACAGCATGACGATTGCAGCATCGGCACCCTGGTGGTGCTCGTCTAAAACTCTTCCATTTACAGTGTTTTGTGCGTTTACAGACAGCGCATAGCCCATTATAATGCAAGATAGGATAATTTTTCTGAGCCAGATATTCATATAAGTTGGTTTCTGATAATACTATTTTTAAGGTGTCATTTGATGATATAGACTTATTCCTTAAAGAGAAAGCCTTGTGTCCTCTCGAAAGAAATAAACTTCTGTTTTCCGCAACAAAGATAAGTCTTAAAATCTGAAAAGCCAAGGGAAAAGCTTGTCATTTCGTATAATTTCATGTTAAAAGATAATAAATCATTCTTCTCTGTGCTGTCTTTTATGGCTTTACTGCATGTTAAGCATATTGTGGAAAAATTCAAAAGATTTCATGGCTTGAATGATGTGTGGAGTCAGGGGATAGGAGAGGGCTTTGTGATTTGCGTCATTTTATGGTGTGAAATGACTTGAGTTGCGCTGTGATTTGCGTCACTTTATGGTGCGAAATGACTTGAGTTGCGCTGTGTTTTGCGTCACTTTGCACGGTGAAATGATGCATATCAGAATGCAATATATCGTAGGTTGATTTGCCTTTTATGTCAATGTTTGCAGGTTATATATCCTTGGGAAGAATGAAAGAGACCTATATGCTTGTCTGGTAAACAGTTGCTTGGGTGGCAGAATGACAAGAACGGAGTGGGAGAGTCGTGGAAGTGTGCCAGCCTGTCAGTTGGCATGGAGTTTGCATAAAAGGGTGTTGGAAAATTAAAATATCAGATAATATGCAAAAAGGAAACATCGGGGTTACAACAGAGAACATCTTCCCTGTCATCAAAAAGTTTCTCTATTCAGACCATGAAATCTTCTTGCGCGAGATGGTCAGTAATGCCGTTGACGCCACTCAGAAGCTGAAAACGCTGGCTGAGAAGGGCGATTTCAAAGGCGAATTGGGTGAGCTGAAGGTCAGCATCAAGCTTGATGAGGCTGCCAAGACCATTACAATCAGCGATAACGGTATCGGTATGACCAAAGAAGAGATTGACAAATATATTAATCAGATTGCTTTTTCGGGTGTCAGTGACTTCTTAGATAAATATAAAGATAATGCAAATGCCATTATCGGTCACTTCGGATTGGGTTTCTATTCAAGTTTCATGGTGAGCGATCGTGTCGACATTATCACGCGTTCTTATAAGGAAGGAAGCAAGGCCGTGAAGTGGACTTGTGACGGAACTCCTGCTTTCGAAATCAGCGAGGCAGAGAAAGAAGGGCGCGGAAGTGACGTGGTTCTCCATATCAGTGACGACTGCAAGGAATTTCTCAATAAGCAGAAGATAGAAGAGCTGCTTAATAAATACTGCAAGTTTATGGTCGTTCCAGTCATCTTCGGCAAGAAACAGGAGTGGAAAGACGGCAAGATGGTTGATACCGATAAAGACAACATTATCAACCATATCGAGCCATTGTGGACCAAGGCTCCGTCAACACTGAAGGACGAAGATTACAAGAAGTTCTATCAAGAGCTTTATCCCATGCAGGATGAACCGCTTTTCTGGATACATCTGAATGTGGACTATCCGTTCAATCTCACGGGTGTTCTCTATTTCCCACGCATCAAGAACAACATTGATTTGCAGCGCAACAAGATACAGCTCTATTGCAATCAGGTCTTCGTTACCGACCAGGTAGAAGGCATCGTGCCCGAATTCCTGACGCTGCTGCATGGTGTCATCGACTCTCCTGATATCCCATTGAACGTGAGCCGCAGCTATTTGCAGAGCGATGCCAACGTGAAGAAGATTTCCACTTACATCACGAAGAAGGTGGCAGACCGCCTGCAAAGCATCTTCAAAGAAGACCGCAAGGCATACGAGGAGAAATGGGACAACTTGAAACTCTTCATCAACTATGGTATGCTTTCGCATGAAGACTTCTACAACCGGGCAAAGGATTTTGCCTTGTTCAAGGATGTTGACGGGAAGTATTTCACCTTTGAGGAGTATAAAACGCTTATCCAAGGCGAACAGACCGATAAGGACGGCATGTTGGTTTACCTTTATGCCAACAATGTGGAAGAACAATACACCTACATTGAAGCTGCAAAGAACAAAGGCTACAATGTGCTGTTGCTCGACGGAGACTTGGATACGCCAATCGTAAGCATGCTCGAACAGAAGTTCGAGAAGTCGCGTTTCACTCGCGTTGACGCTGATATTGTGGATCGACTCATCGTGAAAGATGATCAGAAGAAGAGTGAACTTGCGGCTGAAGACACTGAAAACTTGAGTCAGGTGTTCCGTTCACAGATGCCGAAACTTGATAAAGCAGAGTTCAATGTGGAGGTTCAGGCATTGGGTGAGAACGGTCAACCCGTGGTTATCACACAGAATGAATACATGCGTCGCATGAAACAAATGAGTCAGTTCCAGCCTGGAATGAGCTTCTATCAGCAAATGCCCGACAGCTATACGCTCGTGCTCAACAGTGATCATGCACTTGTGAAACAGGTGCTTGCCGACTGTAACAGCAACACTGCAGAAGCCTTGAAGCCTATCTTGAGCGAACAGAAAGGACAGCAGGCACGCCTTGATGCACTGCATCAGAGCCAGGATAAGAAGAAACCTGAAGAGCTGACACAGGAGGAGAAAGACGATTTGCAGAACACAGAAAAGGCTGTCAATGAGCAGAAGAGCAAAAAGACTGAAGTGCTTGACAACTATGCCAAAGGCAACAATGTCATTCATCAGCTCATCGACCTTGCCCTTCTTCAGAACGGCATGCTAAAGGGAAAAGCGCTCGATGAGTTCTTAAAGCGCTCGGTAGAGATGATAAAATAAATTATAAGATTAGACCTACGGACTCTTTGTCCCATGGAAATGAATAAGTGAAAAGCCTGTTGGGTTTCTCTTTAATGGAGGAGTGCAGCAGGCTTTTGTTGTGTGCAATTCTTTTCACCTGTTGTTTGCATATTTCAAAGAAAACGCTTAATATTGCAGATGAAATCCGATAAAGGAAGACAGAAACGGTTAAAGTAATGTGATGAAAAAGAGATTATGCTGCTTATGTTCCATGTTGATAGGTGTTACTATAGCCTGTCATGCCCAACGGATAGAAACATCAAGGCAGACCATAAAGGGAGATTTTGACAACGACAGACGGGAAGACAGGCTTGCTATGGTCTGTAAAACACACTATGAAAAAGGTGAGGAAGACTCGGAAACGTGGTATTTCTAGAGAATAACTATCGATGGCAAGATTGTTCTTGGAAACGAAAGAACATTGCATTTTACGGACACTGAACCTTTAGATGCCGTTATGGGTGGAACATTGAACTATTTTTCTCCTCGTTCAGGAGTTTTACTCAGAGTCTTGAGTGTGTCACGTGGCAGTACGGTTGCCTTAACTTACGACTATTATCTCTATGATACTGCGCTGCAAGATTGGTATAGATATAAGACGGCAACGTATGACCAAGCTACTTGGAAAGAAGTTTCTGTGGGTTTTGAATATTATGATAAAGCCCGGAAACCATTGGTAGGAACGGAGCTACAGTCACTTCCCGTATCTCATAAAGACCCGATGTTGCCTAAAAATCCATTGAAATATCTTATTCGAGAGACAGAAAAGAAGCATTATCCAAAATCTTATTATGATTTCGTTTCGTGTATTGAAGTTCTTAATCATATAGATAAGAGGCGGTATCGGAAGGAAATAAAGAACTTCGCGAAACGTCAGAAGTCACATGATGCAAGATGGGGTAATTATATCGTTTCCACTTATTTAAAATAGATGTAGCTGGATTTCAGCGTGTTGGAGATTTGCTCCTGTGTCATCCTTAAACTTATTGTAGTGGAAATAATGCTTAATAAAAGTTAACTAAAGAAATAATTACAGCTTGCTTTTCGGCTTTTCCAATAAAAAGCATTACCTTTGCAAGCGCAATTAAGGAAATGGCTTCGTAGCTCAACTGAATAGAGCATCTGACTACGGATCAGAAGGTTCCGGGTTTGAATCCCAGCGAAGTCACAGCAAAAGAGAAGTTCATTTTGTGACTTCTCTTTTTTGTTTTTTATGCTTCTCGTCTATCTGTTTGCTATGTTTTGTGAATGAGATGATAACGGGACAGTAGATATTTAGTGTGGATAAGCATA
>NZ_KV817592.1:0-52898 GCF_001814685.1 Prevotella sp. HMSC077E09
GTTTAATTTATAATAGTGTTGCGGAATTAAGGGTCTTTAATGGCCTCTTCAAGAAGTTCAGGAGACATGTTCCAAGTATCGCTTTCAGAATCCACAAACACCGGTTTAGCCCCTAAATATGTAATGGGATGCGAGGAAGCACAGAATGTAAACGTCTGCACAATGATCTCATCCCCTGCCTTTACACCGCAGGCTATCAATGCCAAATGCACAGCTGCCGTGCCGGATGAAAGCGCCACAATGCGCTTCTGCTGCCCCATAAAACTCTCTAAATCTTTCTCAAAACCATTTACGTTTGGACCAAGTGGTACTACCCAATTGGTGTCGAAAGCTTCCTGAATGAACTTCATTTCTTGACCACTCATATGAGCCAAACATAAAAAAATGCGTTTTTGTGTCATATATTTAACAATGTTTATCATCAAAAAAGAAACTACACACCATATCTTCTCCCATCAGAAATCCTGCAATTCTATTTTTATCTTATCCTCTTCTGCCAAGCCATGACAATACAACCTGTCAGCAATTGCCACCTATGTGTGTGTTTGAGGGGAAATATTCCCCCTTTACTGCATCGCCATAATACATTACTCTCCTTATCATGCACGAGTTTACAAAGTTAAGTTTTTTTAATGTAAAAGACAAATTTACGCATAAGTTTCTGATATATAGAGTCTGTTTTTGTCATAATTATAAAGGAATCTCCCCTACAAAGAACAGAAAAGCTTCTATGAAAGATAAATAGAACGTGCTTTATTGTACGCTTGTAAGCAAAACAAAACCGCCGGAAACGACCCTCATTTTGTAAACATTATCACCCTGTTTTTAACTTTTCTACACATCGACAAATAGAAAAAAGAAAAGCAAAAAATGAACATAATATCGCAATCTCAAACTGCCTGACTTGAAACTCCATGCACAATGTACTGCAATTTGACTCAAACCACACTGCTTTTTGAGTCAAATCACACGCTAATCTGATGCAAATCGCAGTGTCATTTGATGCAGATTGCAATGTTTTTCAACGTAATTTCACCTCACATTTCGGCCTAAGTTCAGCAATCATCTGATTACCAAAGTATTACAACACCAAGAAAAACAGCACGTATTTGGAACGAAGGCGACTTCCATTTCAAATACGCGAGTTATGAGAAAGCAATTGTAAATATCCTTGAAATACATTAACACATTATCCGCTTACGAGGATAACACAAATTACGACAGTCCTTATCAGATAGCATTTCTGCGTCAGAGAGTTTCGTTTTCCAATCATCAAGAGATGCGAAAAGGCGCAGTCTACTACCTCACTGCGACTTTCTTTCCTCCTCTTATATAGATACCTTTCGGCAGCTTCTTTAGAAAAGAACCCACATAACGCCCCTCCAAAGTGTAAATACGCTCTGTTCTTTGGCCCGAAAGAGATACGGAAGGCAAGCTCAAAGGAATGTTGCTCAAACGCAAAGCACCGGCCTTGAGAGGTGCTTTGCAAGAAAGATACCACCTGAAAGCATCCAATCTTATCTTCTCTTTGCCTTTCGGCTGAAAGAGTTTCTTGTCACCAAAGAGATAATCTCCTTTGAAAAAAGATCTTTTATCAGAATGATATACCCCATGAAAAGTTACTCCGGACACCGTACGCTCTAAAGAAACATCTTTCTTAAAATAAATCTTGCAGAGTCCAAAATCATGGATATCATCTTCAACATCATCTAATTTACCACAAAGAAGATAGGGTGTATGGGCTTTAAGCGAAGCTTCAACCTTGGTAAAATGGAGCTTTCCATCAGCGAATTCCGAAGGAATGTAGGCTACAGCACCCTGCCCAAACACCTTTTTATAATCGGGCACATCGAATGGAAGCATCAATGTGTTGAAGCAATCCGACTTAAAATGGCGTTTCAAACGCACATAGGCTGTTGCATCAATGCAATACAACTGAAGCGTATCAGACAATAATAATCGGCTGTTCTCTATGTGGTAAAATTCTACCCGAGCATATTTGGCTGCATTTTTATCTAAAACATAATGCATGTTTTTCCTGTCATAACCCAATACTTTCCCTCCAATGGAGACATTCAAGACACCATTCTCTTTTGCAAAAGTCACACGATTACCCTTATTGATAAGGTAATTGGCTTTCAAAAGCTGAGGAAAATCCGAATCATAACAAAGAAAGCGATGAGATTCATCGGCATGTTCTGCCGTGAGATTTCTTATACACCATTCGCCCTCTTGTTTCTCGAAACGCAACAGATCACAATAAGGTAAGACCTCACGAAACGAAGCATGCCCCTGATTTTTTCCTTCTAAGAAAGAGGAATAAAAGAAAAATGCACCCATTCGTTGATAATGAGAGCCATAGAACTGATGCCCCACACGCCCTGCCATGACATATAATCCGCCATCGACAAGTTCACTTTCATCGGTCAGTAATGTCCCTATAGGCTCTGAAGAAACTTGCCCCCAAGAGTAAAATGGGAAGAAGAACATCAAAAGAAATAATAAAAGATTGTGTTTCATGTTATGGTATTTTAGACAAAAACTAAAGGCCTTCGCAACACCAACGCGTCACTTTAATCATAATGGCCATGCCCGGCACCTCCTTCAACAGATAGTATTTCTTATTAGAACGTACCAATCGCCCGGTAAGTCCTTTCAACGGCCCATGCTTCACGAGTACCTTGTCGCCTTTTTTCAAATGGGCCTGTTCCTCACTGAGATACTTTCGCATCGTGAGTTCAGGATTACACATGGCCCGAAACTCAAACATCTGTACGGCAGGAATCTCATAATAGCTTTTGTTTTCACGGCTCTTTGTGACCACACTCATCTTGAATGTCGATGCCAAGACATATTTGCGGATTTCCTGTTCGTCCCTATCTTTCTTCAGAAAGATAAGATTACGCACGACAGGACGCAACACCCGCTTGACCTTATGGTTCTCATCTTCGATATCAACATACTCTTCAGGGATGAAAGTTTCAAGTCCTTTTTCATTGAAATAAGCCGCTACCGCTTTCTGCCGAACAGTGAAAAGCTTGATTGCATACCATGGAGTATGATCGCTCATAGTCGTTTCGGGCTTCATTTCTTTATTGGAAAGTTCTGTCGTTGTCACTTTTTCGTCCATCGTATGCAATCAGATTTAAGAGGATTAGAATTCACTTGTGAAGTGGAAACGAATGTTCTTGAAGTCTTGCTGGGCCATAGAAAGTACATAACCACTGTCAGCAAGGAACACATCGCGCCCCTCTGTATCCTTGGCCATGTACTGATATTTACGCTTCTTGAAGTTGTCTAATTCGGTTTCATCATCGGCTTCCACCCAACAGGCCTTATGCAAATGCACAGGTTCCCAGCGACATTTGGCATTATATTCATGCTCCAAACGATACTGGATGACTTCAAACTGCAACTGACCGACAGTGCCTACAATCTTACGACCATTGAACTGATTGACAAACAACTGGGCTACGCCCTCATCCATCAACTGTTCAAGCCCCTTCTGGAACTGCTTGCTCTTCATCGGATCATCATTTTCAATATATTTGAACAATAACGGAGAGAAGCTTGGAAGACCGCGGAAATGCAACTGTTCACCTTCAGTCAACGTGTCACCTATCTTGAAGATTCCATTATCCGGAAGTCCGACAATATCGCCAGGATAGGCTTCATCAACCGTACTCTTACGTTGAGCCATGAACTGAGTGGGCGAAGAGAAACGGACTATCTTGCCCTGACGCACATGCAGATAGGGCTGGTTGCGGACAAACTTGCCCGAGCAGACCTTGCAGAATGCAATACAACTGCGGTGATTGGGGTCGATATTGGCAGTAATCTTGAAAATAAAACCAGTGAATTTCGGTTCTGTAGGCTCAACCATTCGCTCTTCGGCCTTAGTTGGTTTAGGGCTTGGAGCAATATCAACGAAACAATTCAATAGTTCCTGTACACCGAAATTATTGAGTGCCGAACCAAAAAACACGGGAGCAACCTCAGCACTACGATAGGTTTCCTTATCGAATTCAGGATATACACCGTCTACCAATTCAAGGTCATCACGCAGCTGTTGTGCCTCACGTTCACCCACTTTTTCATCCAACTCGGCAGAAGCTATGTCTACAGCTGCCTTTTCTGTCACACGCTGTTTATTCGGTGTGAAGAGATTAAGCTGCTGTTCATAGATGTTATATACACCTTTGAAACGCTGCCCTTGACCTATTGGCCAGGATAACGGACGCACTTTTATCTGTAATTCTTCTTCAAGTTCATCAAGCAAATCAAACGGATCACGCCCTTCACGATCCATTTTATTGATGAAAATAATAACAGGTGTATTGCGCATGCGACACACTTCCATCAATTTTCTGGTTTGCGCCTCTACACCTTTTGCACCATCCACGACAATGATTGCAGAGTCTACAGCTGTCAATGTGCGGTAAGTATCCTCGGCAAAATCCTGGTGTCCTGGAGTATCGAGAATGTTCACTTTGTAAGGTTCGCCTGTTTCTCCATCAGGAAGATAATCAAATTCCATGACAGAAGTAGACACAGAGATACCGCGTTGCTTCTCAATATCCATCCAATCTGACGTAGCAGTCTTTCGGATTTTATTGTTCTTAACAGCCCCCGCCACCTGTATCTGCCCACCGAAGAGCAGGAATTTTTCTGTCAACGTAGTCTTACCGGCGTCCGGATGAGAGATAATGGCGAAGGTTCGCCTTCTTTGTATTTCGTTCATATCAATTATTCTGAATTGTAGAGCAGCAGCCAGAACAGGCTATAATCAATGCAATGCTGCCATGCACTTTTTCAAACTGTCGGTCCAATATGGTATTTTGATACCAAAGGTCTCCTTAATTTTCGTCTTGTCAAGTACCGAATAAGCAGGACGTATGACTGGGCTGGGAAATTCATCACTATGACATGGCAGAATATCACAATTTGTATGACCCGCCAAACGAGCTATTTCTTTCGTAAAATCAAACCAAGAACAAACCCCTTCGTTGCTGAAATGATAGATACCCTCATTGCCATCGAACTTACGGTTTTCTATGATATCTAAAATAACATCAGCCAAGTCGCCGGCATAAGTAGGAGTTCCACACTGGTCGAAAACCACTTTTAATTGAGGTTTTACAGCTGTCAAACTTAACATGGTCTTGACAAAATTCTTTCCAAACTCAGAGTAAAGCCAAGCTGTTCTGATGATGATATGCTTCACACCTGTAGCTTGTATCTTCTGCTCACCATGCAATTTGGTCAGTCCATAGACACCTGTCGGAGTGCCTTTCTGGTCTTCCTTGCACGGCGTATTATAGGGGTCGCCTCCAAAAACATAATCTGTACTGATATGAACTAACAAGCCGTCTACTTCTTTCATAGCCTTGGCAAGGTTCTCTGGAGCTGTTGCATTCAGTGTCTCAACAATCTCACCGGCGGTCTCTGCAGCATCTACGTTAGACCAAGCAGCACAGTTGATGATACACTTCACATCAAACTGCTTGACCATCTCTTGAATAGCATTGAGGTTTGTAATGTCTAACTTTTGATAACCTTCACAGACATCGGTGAAGATATAATGGTCATGACTTGCTTTTGCAACCAATTGTATCTCGTTTCCTAACTGTCCGTTTGCACCCGTTACTAAAATATTCATACGCTTGACAATCTATATCATAAATTCGCAAGGCCTATTCCTCGCCGAAATCCAAGCCCTCGGTTTCGTCCTTTATATAATAATCACTCAAAAGACCGATAAAAGTTGTAATCTCCTTAATGGCATGTTCTGTGTCAGGAGAAATTTCCTTTTGCTGCATTCTCAACATCATAATGCCATAAAGTGCATCAAGACAGGTCTCTATCTCACTTATATTCTTGTCTCCCTTGTTGCGCAATTCAACGACGAAAGGCAACACCTTATAATATTCAGCATTATAAACAGGAAACTTATTGCTTTGTAAAAGGCGATTATGAAGGTTGACCATATCGCGGACAACAATAGCATTGATATTCAAATGCCCCACTTCGCGTTTACCTTCTTCATTCATCATACGAATTAAGTTGCCAAACCAATCGGCCTCTTCCTCCTTTTGTTCATCGGTATAATCCGTAAACCTACTGATATAAGCCTTTCGGATTAATGGAAGAGAACATCCCATCGCACGAATGACATCCTCCATCTGCCACATATAAAGCAGATATTCTGCAATAGATTTCTTTCTTAATTCTTTCGCTATGAACATATTGAAAAAATGCTATTTGTTGTTTTAAGAAGCCTACTTCAACGAAGCAAGTTCCGGGAGATGATACAAATTAAAGATCGTTCCGATAAGAGCTATCAATGAGAAAATAATGACTATACTTCCTATTACCTTGTTAATAATGACTATTCCATTGTCATCAAACTTGGTTCGAATCTTGTCTACCAACCATGTCAGCCCATACCACCAGAGCAATGCACCAAACAAAACACTTACATAACCTATGCACATTTCTACCTTATGGTCGGGAATTACGAAAGCAAACAGGGCAAAAAGCATCATGAAATAAGGCACTATCAGCAGATTACTGAATGTCACGGCAAAAGCAGTCAATGCATTATGCCATAAAGAACCACGGCCATTTCCGCTACTCTTGTGTGCATTCTGCATGGGATTACTCCGATAACTGTAAATTCCAAACAGCAATATAAGCACACCACCGAATATCTGAAGATAGAACTTTGTATTGGGATTTTTGACAAAATCAATAACAAAACTCATTCCTACGCCTGTTAATACAGCATATATCAAATCGCTAAATGCCGCACCAACTCCAGTAACAAAGCCAAACCAACGACCTTTCTTAAGAGTACGGTTAATGCAAAGAATACCTACAGGCCCCATTGGAGCAGACGCAAGTACTCCTATCAAGATACCCTTGAATATGAGTTCCAGGATGTTTATCTGAAAAGGAAGTGCCACATTCATAACAAGGTACAAAGTTAAATAAAAAAAAGCAGATTGCAAAAGGCAATCTGCTTAAATATTAAAAAATTACAATTCCCAACCAACAGCACTGGCACCAAGCACTGCCGCACTCGATCCTTCAAGACCGCTGATGAGGAATTTCGCCTTATTCTTGAACACTGCCAAAACATGCTTATTATAGCTTTCAAGCAATGGTTTCATCAATAAATTACCGGCTTTTGTCAGTCCTCCAAAGAAAATGAAAGCTTCAGGACTTGAGAAAGCGGCAAAGTTTGCACAAGCTTCTCCAAGCATTTCGCCAGTAAACTCATACACTCGATTGGCTAAAGCATCACCTTTTTCAGCAGCGATACTGACATCCAAGGAAGTAATATCATCGGCATTCATATCACGAAGCAATGAAGGCTCATCGCTTTTCGACAGGAATTCACGTGCCGTACGAGCTACACCTGTTGCTGAACAATAGGCTTCCAAGCAACCATTACGGCCACATCCGCAAGAACGTCCATCTGTTGGACGCATGATTACATGCCCTAATTCACCGGCAAAACCATCACAACCGTAGACCATCTGACCATTGATAACAATTCCAGAGCCTACACCTGTACCCAAAGTGATAACGATAAAGTTCTTCATGCCACGTGCTACACCGTAAGTCATCTCACCAATTGCTGCTGCATTCGCATCATTAGTCAGCCCAACAGGAATTCCACCAAGGCGCTTACTGAACATATCTGCCAAAGGGACAATACCATTGCGTCCCCAAGAAAGATTTGGAGCAAATTCTATTGTGCCCGTATAATAATTGCCATTAGGGGCACCAATCCCCATCGCTTTAATGGTATCAATACCGCCAACCTGATCAATAATGATTTTCAATGCCTCAACCGAAGCATCAACATAATCCTCGACATTATCATAACCTTGCGTTTTGATAGCAGTTGTAGCTTTAATTTCACCGCGTGAGTCAACAATTCCGAACACAGAATTGGTACCTCCCAGGTCAAGACCTATTACATACGGTTTGATTGTTTCGTTTGCGTTCATGTTCTTCTTATTATATTGTTTATTATCTATTGTTAGCAGGTAAACTCTAAGCAAAGATATTATATTTCTTCGATTATTGCAAATTTTTCGATAAAAAACATTATTCAGAACTGAAGTCTGCCACAAGATGACGATACATGCTATACATACGAGTGCGCGACACATAGCCTTTCAAATGGCCATTCACATCTACTACCGGCAGATAATTACAATTAGCTTTCTCAAATTTATGCATCACATCAATCATCTTATCTTCCTTAACAAGAGTCGCAGGAACCGGAGTCATGATATCTTTCACCGTAAAGCGATTATACAATTCAGACCTGAACATGATGTGACGAATCTTGGTTATATCAATTTCTCCAAGTAAAATTCCGGCATTATCAAGCACAGGAAGGAAACTCGTATGACTCTTGCTAATGGCATTTATCAACTTTCCAAGTGGCATATCCGGGGCTACAGAAGTAAACTGACGGTCGATAATACTATCTAAACTCATCAATGTGAGGATAGCTTGATCGGTATGATGCGTCAGCAACTTTCCCTCACGAGCCAATCGCATGCCATAAATACTATGCTGTTCGAAGATGTTAATGGTCAGATAAGCACTGATGCAAACTATCATCAGTGGGATAAACAGCTGATAACCTGCAGTAAGTTCCGCTATCAGGAATATCCCCGTAAGGGGTGCTTGCATCACTCCTGCCATCACTCCTGCCATACCCATGAGTGCAAAATTCTTTTCGGGAGCATACACTCCAATCTGATAGATGTTCCATACACGGGCAAAGAAGAAACCTGCAAAACCTCCGATAAAAAGTGAAGGGGCAAAAGTTCCACCACAACCACCAGCCCCATTGGTTGCCGAAGTCGCGAAAACCTTTGTCAAGACCACTAATCCCACATACACAACCAGCAGATTACTGTGCCCATAGAACATTGAACCATTCATCACCTGCTCCCAATCGGCGATAGTTCTTCCGTTTAGAAAGACATTGACCATGCTATATCCCTCACCATAAAGCGAAGGAAAAAAGAATATCAACACACTAAGCATCAAGCCACCCACTATAAGTTTCAAATAAGGATGACGCTTCATGCCTGCAAACATATTTTCACACGCTGTCATTGTACGCATGAAATAAAGGCCGACAAACCCGCAGAAAATCCCTAATACAATATAGGGTGGAACACGCTGAATATCCCAAGCGCTATCCATATGATAGGTAAAGAGAGCTTCACTGCCTACAAAGATATAACTAAAGCATGTTGCCGTGACACTGGCAATCAATATTGGAAGCAATGATGCCATAGTCAAATCGAGCATCAATACTTCAAGTGTGAACACCAAACCCGCTATCGGAGCCTTGAAAATACCCGCAATGGCAGCAGAAGCACCACAACCAACCAACAGCATTGCAGTACGGGCATCCATTTTGAAAAGCTTAGCAAGGTTGCTTCCTATGGCAGAACCCGTGAGCACAATAGGTGCTTCAGCTCCCACCGAGCCACCAAAACCAATGGTAATGCTGGATGCAATGACCGACGACCAACAGTTATGCACTTTCAAGCGCGACCGCTTTGTGGCAATAGCATAAAGCACTCGTGTGATACCATGCGAGATATTGTCCTTGACAACATACTTTACAAACAGGGAGGTAAGATAGATACCCACTATAGGGAAAAGCAAGTAAAGCCAGTTAAAGGTCGTAGTATCGAAACCAGCTGTAAGCAGTTGCTGTATTTCTTTGATAATACTATGCAGCACAAAGCCCGCCACCGAAGCGAAGAAACCTATGACAAATGCAAGAATGAGCGTCATCTGTCGGTCTGACAGATGCTCCATTCTCCATTTTCTTAATTCTGAAATCTTCAAATCTACTGTATCTTTGGGGTGGAAAACTACTTCCTAATCACTGTCACCTCACCATTACGCCCCAGCTTGATGATAGAACTCGGCGTATGAGGTTTATGTTCCTGTCGGCGACTCCAACATACATAATCAACAGCATTCAATATTTCTTCACTGATATCCTCATAGTTCGCAGCCGCCGGCTCACCACTAACGTTGGCACTTGTACTGACAACCGGCTTCTGAAAACGATAGCAAAGCTCCTTGCTGAAAGGTTCCGACGTGATGCGCATTGCCAAACTTCCGTCTTCAGCCACTAAGTTTTCAGCCACATTCACGGCATCATCAAGAATCACAGTCGTAGGCTTTATAGCAGCGTCCAACAATTCCCAAGCCACATTGGGCACATTCCTGAAACAGCGTTGCAGGCGCGCATCCGAGTCAACAAGACAGATCAAAGCTTTCGAATCATCGCGTTTCTTAATGGCGTAAACTTTGGCCACAGCCTCCTTATTGGTAGCATCACAACCAATTCCCCACACAGTATCCGTCGGATAAAGTATCACGCCACCTTTCCGCATACATTCAACTGCATTCCTGATATCTTCTTCTCTTGTCATATCCCAAGTGATTTTCTATCTGCAAAAATAATATTTCTTTTTCTCTTCTCCTTAAAACAGCGACCTACTTTGTCAGCATTCGAAAGCTTTTACCACGCATACCATTCAAGAAATCGCGTGCATTCATGCGCTTCTTTCCTGCCATCTGCAACTCCAACACCTCCAACCAAGCGTCGCCACACATCACATAAAGATGCCCTTTTTCAATCTTTATGCTCCCCGTATCCCCGCTTCCTGTGGCTGAAGTCTTTGCAGTCTTGAAGATTTTAAGCACACTTTGCCGACCATTCTCTTCTAAATGCGTCCAAGTTCCTGGGTAAGGACTCAGTCCCCGCACGAAATCATAGACACGTTTTGCAGGCAATGTCCAATCAATCTGACAAGTTTCCTTGAAGATTTTCGGAGCAGTTTTCAGTTCTTCCTCACTGAATCGTGAGAAATCTCCCTGCGAAATACTGTCGATATTCCCATTGTTCTCAAGCATCTTGTCGATAGTTTCAATAGCAATCTCAGCTCCTAAGTGCATCAACCCGTCATAGACATATTCCACATCTGCCTCATCGGGAATGGCAAAATGCTTCTGCATGATAATCTTTCCTGTATCGATATCCCTGTCAAGAAAGAAAGTTGTAACGCCCGTCTCGGTCTCTCCATTGATAATCGCCCAGTTAATCGGTGCTGCACCACGGTATTGTGGCAACAGCGCGGCATGCACATTGAAAGTTCCAAAGCGTGGCATTGCCCACACAATCTCGGGTAAAATGCGGAAAGCCACCACCACCTGCAGGTCTGCTTCATAGCTGCGCAGCTCCTCAACAAATGCAGGATCTTTCATCTTTACAGGCTGCAACACGGGTATTCCATGTGCCACAGCATACTGCTTCACCTGCGAAGGCTGCAATTGTTCCTGGTGTCTGCCAACCGGTTTGTCGGGTTGTGTAACCACAGCCACAACATTATATCCACCTTCTACAAGTCGCCGAAGAGATGCCACGGCAAACTCGGGGGTACCCATAAAGACTATTCTGAGCTCTTCCTTTTTCATTTCAAAAGATGTTTATACCGCAAAAGTAATAAATTTCTTCTGATTAACCATCTATTGGACGTTGATTTTTGGAGTTCAGGAATAAGCTTTTCAAGATATCCAAATGCAAAACTTCAACTGTAAAGACAGAAAAAGACCTTTGAACTTTATGACTATCAACCCTTTTCAAACGGGTTATATCATAAAACTCAAAGGTCTCAATCTATTCAGCTCATGAAGCGCAAACCGCTAAGTCCAAGCTTCCATGAAGTATATAAGCTTAACCAATCTCAATCTTGCGCTGCACTTTCTGCTCGTTCTTTACGACTTTCGGCAACTCTATTTCAAGCACACCATTCAACACCTTGGCACTGATCTTCTCGCGATCTACATCTTCCGGCAGAATATAACTTTGCTGATAGTTGGAATAAGAGAACTCTCTACGAAGATAATGCTCCTTCTTATTCTCTTCCTTATGCTCCAACTTGTTCTCTATGGCAATCTCAAGATTACCGTCATCATCAATGTTCACGCGGCAGAACTCTTTCTTTATTCCCGGCACTGCAACTTCCATCACATAGGCATTCTCGGTGTCTTTGACGTTAACTGCAGGCGCAGTAGAATTCATTCTTGACAAAGCAGAATCGCTAAACAAATCATTAAATGCATTGTCCAACCAATTGTTACTTGTACGCATTACTGGAAACAACATATTAAATACCTCCTATTATATTTTAATTCTACATTTTTATCTTTGACCTCTCAGCCTTTCAGCTTTGAAATCCACGGTCTGAAATGCAACTAACATGCCACTGCACAAATCGTGACAGAATGGCTTAATTGTGAATTTATTTAATCGTTTTGCTGACAACATGCGCAAGATTGGCAGAATATATTAATATTTTTAAGGATTCCACTGTGTTGTCATCGCCTCACTTCGGCTATAAACCGTTTGAGAAGGTTGACGTCTTTCATGCCCGGCGCTGTTTCAAACCGACTGTTTACCTCTATGCCAATGCACATCGGATGCTGAAACTTGCGCACCCACTCTGTATCTTCCAACCCTATATCCCCACTCAACAAAAACGGCAGTTTGCCCGCATAGGCGTTGAGCAACGGCCAATCAAACTTATTCTCTTCGCAGTCATTGTCCTCGCATTTGGCTGTAAAACGCAGCAAATCAGCATGCCCTTCGTAAGCCTTGCACTGCTCCAAATCAGTTGCAGAAGCCACACTTATCGTCTTGATAATCTTTATACCCGCCCTGATATCAGGGTCGACACTCCGCCGAAGATTATCAATCATCACCGGACTTTCCGCTCCATCCAACTGCACATCGTCGAGATTATAGTTATAAATGCGTGTGATGATATTCTGTGGCATGTCATCCGAGAAGACACCTACACGCTTTATACGGTTCATATCATCTGTTTCCGTGAGCGTTCCGCATTGTTTCTGATAGCGGTCTCTGCTGTAATCAGGAATAATTCCGGCCATACTCGAAATCATCTGCACATAGCGTGGCGAGTCGGTACAGAACACAAAGCCTATCATATCAATGTCTAAAGCCAGCAACTGCCTGATGTTTTCTTCATCACGCACCCCACAAACTTTTATCAGAAATCGTTTTTTATCACTCATATCGCATGAAGTTTGAGTTCATGAACAAATGCTTTCAAAGCCAATCCAGGGTCGTTCTGCCTCATCAGGCATTCACCTATCAGCACGCCTTGATAGCCGACAGCATGCAACCTATTCGCAGTTTCGGCATCACAAATACCACCTCCACTCACCTTGCAAGCCTCACGTGGCAGCTTTTCGGCTAATCTGAAACTGGTTTCGACATCAGTAACCCATGTAGAAAGGTCGCGGTTATTGACACCCAAAACGTCTGGTTCAAGCGCTGCATAGTCTAAACTGCGCTCATTGTGCACCGTCAACATCACTTCCAATCCCAACTGATGAGCCAATGCCAACAGACGTCTGCACTCGTCTTTCGACAGACACTCCGCTATCAGAAGCACCGCAGAAGCTCCGCAAAAGCGTGCTTGAAGGAGCTGATAATCATCAACAATGAAGTTACTATATAATATAGGTAGACTCACCCCGACAGCCCTTGCCTCCTGCACAAACTCATCGTAGCCTGCGAAATAGTCGATATCGGTCAATATGCTCAAGGCCGTAGCCCCATTCTTTTCATAATCCAACGGCACCGTTGAGGCCTTGGCATGCTCATTAATCCAACCTTTACCGGGCGACTTGCGCTTGAACTCTGCAACAACACCTATCTTGGAAGCTTGCAAAGCAGCCCGAAAACTATTGGGGAGCAAGCCATTCTTTTCCTCTTCATCTATCTTCTGGGCCACCAAAGTATAAAGCTGACGCGGCGAAACAAACTGCTTGCGCTGGTCAGTCTCCATATGCTTGTGGGCGATAATTTCCTCTAATATATTCATTTCTCAATTTGTTTTATCTGAATTTCCTTGCAAAAGACACCACCTCCTGACAGCAGAAACATCTTACAGACTGTGGCATCGTGAAAACCCGGCTTTCTTTTTATCATGCCAGAGACGGCATATCACGGGGTAAACAGCGTCTATCAAATACGTTCACAAATATACATTGTTTTTTCATATCTGCCGACAAATTCAAGAAGAAAATAGGCATAAAATCAAAACCCAGCAAATTTCAACCGACTTTTTCCGTCATTATAAAGCAAGATAAGTATGGATATGCCGACCATTTAAGATCTCCTTACAACGTATCAAAAAAGGAAAAACAAGGCATACATGAAGCTTTTACCACCCCATTGATGTCAATATATTTCATGTAAGATTTGGAATCGCCTTCAAAAAACATTATCTTTGTGTCGGGGAGAGCTGCAAACAGTTCTCCCCTTTTCTGTATCTGATCCCTTCATCTCTTGGAAAAGGCAGATAAACTCATATCAAATCACCTTGCAAAACCTATCAAATCACGACCTAATCTGCGTCAGAACACCACGTAACTCGATAGAGAACACCCAATCATTTGATGCAGACAAGAAGCTGAAAGAACTGACATTGGCTTACAATCAAAATCATATTGTAAACTTATCTGAGTTTTTCCTTAAATAAACTTAATGGATTTCCTCATGTAAGAACTGCTCCTTTCATCCTCCGCTAAAGCCCTTTCTTGTAACAATCAGCACTGTCAACCGATCATGGAAGACTCCACACGGCTGCAATTCTGCAAGACAAAACAATTCAATCTATTTTTTCAATCTCTGCACAATATAACCACATGTAAAACGTTTTTAGAGTAAAAGAACCATAATTAGAATGCCTATGAAGTATTTTACCCAAAAAGAAGCCTTGCCATCTGAAAAGACCTTGCAGATTATCCGACAGATAGCCTACACCTATCGGGTGATTAAAGTGAACGGAAAAAACGAGGTATTCTGTCTGAACTAAGCTCTAAAAACACTCACAGATGAAAACATTAGTATCGCCATCACTGTTGGCAGCCGACTTTCTTAACCTGAAAGACGAAATCGAAATGATTAACAACAGCCAGGCAGATTGGCTGCATATGGACATCATGGATGGCGTGTTCGTGCCCAATATCTCTTTCGGTTTTCCTGTTCTCGAGGCTGTAAGCAAGGTGTGTAAAAAGCCTTTGGATGTGCATTTCATGATTGTGCATCCCGAACAATACATTGAACAGACTGCCAAACTCGGTGCCATGATGATGAATGTGCACTACGAAACCTGTACGCATCTGCACCGAACCATACAGCAAATCCATGCTGCCGGCATGAAAGCAGGTGTCACCCTGAACCCTTCAACGCCTGTAAGCATGCTCGAAGATATTATCTATGATGTCGACATGGTATTGCTGATGAGTGTCAATCCGGGCTTTGGCGGACAGAAATTCATTGAGAACACCATTCGCAAAGTGAAGCGTCTGCGCAAGATGATTGACGATGCAGGAACGCATACGCTTATCGAAATTGACGGTGGAGTGCAAGGCGAAACAGCGCCACGATTGGTGAAAGCCGGCGCAGATGTACTTGTCAGTGGAAGCTATGTGTTCAAAAGTGCTGACCCTCATGCGACCATTGAGGCCTTGAAAAAATTGGAATAAGCTTCTATAAGCATCTGTTTCAACAAACAAGAACCCTCATACAGGCCTGCCACCAACAGCTAAACCATCTGCAAAGTGATTTGGTTGTCTCTCACCATCCTGCGGAGATTGAGGATAGCATAGCGCATGCGACCGAGACTTGTGTTGATACTTACATTGGTCATTTCAGCGATTTCCTTGAATGAAAGCTGCTGATAGAACCGCATATATACGACTTCACGCTGTGTTGCCGGCAGGAAATTCATCAGTTTTCTGACATCTTCCAGCACCTGTGTGTTGACATATTCACTTTCTATGTCAAGCGAAACGAAGTCTTTGGAACCGATGTTCGAAAGGTCGTTATCAGAGGATATATCAACAATCTTCTGCACTTTCATCCCCCGATAATGGTCCATGATGACGTTATGAGCAATGCGCATGACCCAAGCTCCAAACTTTCCACTCGGTGAATACTTACCTTGTTGCAGCTTGGTAATGACTTTTACGAACGTCTCTTGAAAGAGGTCATCAGCGATTTCGCGGTTATGAACGACAAATAGGATATAGGAAAACAACTTGGACTGATGGCGTAATAACAGTTCATCAAACGCCCGATTGTCGCCATTGACATAGTCTACGGCCAACTTCTCATCAGTCATTACATTCAGATTCTTCATTCCTTAAAACTTTAATTCTGAGTAAAATTGTTCCTATAGGCGTCGTGTTTATAATGTTTCAAAGTTATTTTATCCTCATGTAGACCACGTAAATACAAACTGAAAAAAGTCTACTTTTCTCATCGTTCAATGTGGCTTACACGCTGCAAAGATAGATGAAATTTCATTTACTGCCAAATATTTCGAACAAAAAAAGAGGTTGGAGCAGGAAGCTTCCAACCTCGAGGGCGATTTAGAAAAGTTCTAAATCATCAAAAAATATGTGACAAATATAACCCTTATGAATGAGAAAAGCAAATTTTTCATAAGGAAAAATCATTTTTTTAACATCTTAAGTGCATCCCAAAAGACAGAACATCTATCACACAATGAGTTTATACCCAACACATCAAGCCATAAAACACGTATTAACCAGCTTATAATCAACATATTATCTCCATAATAAACCTTTCTGTCTCTCACTTTCCCAAACGATAGAAAAATACATTTCAGCCCATGACTCCTTTCAACTGATAATGCCAGACAATGCCCTTCAAAAGAGAGAAAAAAACATAATAAAACATTAAAACAAAGCCATAAAGGAACAAAATGTTTATTCCGACAAAACAAAATGCAATATTTTTTTAGGTATATTATTGCAATCTATAAAATTATTTATTAATTTTGTCAGTGCAAATTATACTAATCTAATAAAACAAAAAAAGTATGCTTATCCAATTGAAACCAATTCGCATTGCGTTTATTGGAGTCCTATTGCTATTTGTAGGAAATCTATCTGCGCAGACAATCAAGGGAAACGTGAGCGACAAGTCCGGCGAACCTGTTATCGGAGCGACGGTGATGGAGACTGGAAGTCAGGGAAATGGCGTTATCACTGACCTTGATGGAAACTTTGTTCTCAATATGAAAGGGAACATGAAGAAGATTACCGTGTCTTATGTGGGCATGAAAACTCAGACACTTGGTGTTGCAGGAAAGACCACTGTCAACGTCGTTCTCGAAGACGAAGCAACAAGTTTGAACGATGTTGTCGTTATCGGCTATGGCTCAGTAAAGCGCAAAGACATCACCGGTTCGGTGTCGACAGTCAGTAATGAGGCCCTTGCAGCCGTACCGGTTGCCTCTGCTTCCGAGGCTTTGACCGGCAAGTTAGCCGGTGTTCAGGTAACAACATCAGAGGGATCTCCTGATGCAACGGTGAAAATTCGCGTGCGTGGAGGTGGCTCTATCACGCAAAGTAATGACCCACTGTTTATTGTTGACGGCTTCCCTGTTGATGACATCAGCAACATTCCGGCTACGGATATCGAAGATATTACCGTGCTGAAAGATGCTTCTTCAACTGCAATTTATGGTAGCCGAGGTGCAAATGGTGTTATTCTTGTCACGACCAAAAACGGTAAATCAGGTAAAGTCAACGTGAGTTATAACACGTATTACAGTTGGAAGAAACTTGCCAAGAAGATGAATGTGCTCTCTCCTGCTGACTATGCAAAGTGGCAATATGAGCTTGCCTTGCTCAAGAATGACAACAATCCAAGCAAGATCAACTCCTATACAGACTATTTTGGCAACTACAGGGATATTGACCTATATAATAATGTGAAAGGAAATGACTGGCAAGACATGACCTATGGTCGCATCGGTCATACCTATAACCACAATCTCAGCGTTACAGGTGGCAATGAAAACATTAAGTATTCATTCAGTTATGCACACATTAACGACAAGGCAATCATGGTAGGTTCGAGCTTTAAGCGCGATAACTTCAGTCTGAAACTTAACACAAAACCTTCTAAAACAACGACTTTTGACCTGCAAGCCCGCTTTAGTGACACTGATATCCGTGGTGGCGGTGCAAACGATTCACAGGGAAAATTCGATACAGACAAGCGCTTGAAAGATGCCGTTATCTATCCTGTTATCCCATTGCGAGGCCTTGATGAGGCCAACACTTCATTCGATGACAGCGATATGAACATCTATGACCCGCTCACTTCTGCAGCTGATAACGATAGGAAAAAACAGAATAAGAACCTGAATATGGCTGGTTCTTTCGGTTGGGAGATTATCAAGCATCTCACATTAAAGACCGAATTCGGCTATGATTATTATACATTGTACGACAAACGCTTCTTTGGTTTGACCTCTTATCAGGCTCGCAACTATGCTGATCAGGCTTTTGCCAATCATCCATTAATCAGTCTTGACAATGATGTTCGCGAAAGGTTCCGCAACACCAACACGATTAACTATGACTTCAAAAGCCTTTTCAAAACGAAAGACCACAGTCTTAACATGTTGCTTGGACATGAATATATCATCACAAAAGAACATGAAAATATCAATCAGGTTGTAGGATTTCCGAAGACTTATGACGCTGCTACAGCATGGCGTTTGTCTTCACAAGGAACAGCATCTGCAACAAGTGACTTCTATTATCCTGACGACAAGCTGCTCTCTTTCTTTACCCGTGCCAACTATAGCTATAAAGATAAGTATCTGGCCAGTGCCACATTCCGCGCTGACGCCTCCTCAAAGTTCTCGAAAGGAAACCGTTGGGGCTACTTCCCTTCAGCTGCTTTAGCATGGCGAATCACAAGTGAGAAGTTCATGAACGGTACGAGAAAGTGGCTCGATGACCTTAAATTGCGTTTCAGTTTGGGTACAGCGGGCAACAATAACATCGCTTCTGGACAGCTCATTCAGGAATATATGCCCTATGAAGCTACCGCTCCACAACGTACTTGGGTGAATGGTTTCACCAACCCATTGAGACCATCCAACTACATGGCTAACCCTGATTTGAAATGGGAGACCACAATCACTCGCAACATCGGATTGGACTGGACACTGTTCAATGGCAAGCTGAATGGAAGCTTTGAATTCTATAAAAACACCACAAAAGACTTGCTTATAGCTTTCCCTGTGTCAGGAACCGGCTACGAATATCAGTATAGAAACCTTGGAAAGACTCAGAATGTAGGCTTTGAAACAACGTTCACCTGGCACGTTATCAATAAGAAGAACTGGGGTATTGACTTAAGTGGAAACATCAATTTCAACAAGAATAAGATTAAACAACTCGGCATTAACGACTTCTATCAAGAGACACGTTGGGCGTCAAGTGAAATTGATCCCGAGTACATTGTAGCCGTTGGAGGTCATGTCGGAGAGATTATTGGCTATCAGAATGCAGGTAGATATGAGGTTTCCGACTTCAAAGGATATGATGCTTCGACTGAAAAATGGATATTGAAAGACGGTGTTGACGATGCAAGTGCTATCGTTGGCAAACTTCGTCCGGGTTCTTTGAAGCTGAAAGACTTAGACGGTGACCATAAAATTACCCCTAATGACAAGACCAAGATCGGTGATGTGACTCCAACTTGCTTTGGCGGTTTCAACATCAATGTACGCGCCTACAACTTCGATTTGGGCGCACAGTTCAACTATTCTATCGGCAATCAAGAATACAATGCCAACAAGATTGAATACACAACGACTGGAAAATACATCTACCGCAACATGATTGACGTCATGGCTGAGGGCAAACGCTGGACCAATCTCGACCCAGAGACAGGTTTGTTGTGCAATGATCCCGTGCGTTTGGCAAAGCTCAATGAGAACACAACCATGTGGTCTCCCTACATGAGTAAGATGGTGTTGACCGACTGGGCCATTGAAGATGCATCGTTCCTACGCCTCAACACGCTCACCTTGGGTTACACCTTGCCAAACCACTTGACTCGCCGTGTCGGTATAAACAGCCTCCGTCTATATTGCACAGGCTACAATCTGTTCACGATTACAGGCTATTCCGGCTTCGATCCAGAGTCTGATACGGTCAAGAAGAACGCCCTCACGCCTAATGTTGACTATTCAGCATACCCCAAGAGTCGTTCATTTGTCATCGGTATGAATCTTAATTTCTAAACGAATTCTTATGAAAAAATATATCAACTATACATTATTGTCGGCCTTCATTGCTGGCATGACACTGACTTCTTGTGATATAGATGCGCCCACGCAATCGTCACTTGACGAGTCAACTACCTTTTCAACATACTCTCTGGCAGAGGCCGAAATCATGTCGGTAAACGTTTCTTTCGGTGAAACCAATTCCTATCGTGGTCGCTTTCTGCCCTATTATGGTTTGAACAGTGATGTGGAAGTAGGCAGTGGAACCTATCCTTCTAAGACCAATGCCACCAACGAGAAGCAGGCTCTATGGAACTATGACACGCCTGCAAACAACCCACAAATGAATACCGACAATAACGCTTATGCCAAGTTCTACGAAGGAATTGAGCGTGCAAACCTTGCTATCGTCGGCATCAGAAAATATGGAAACATAGAGAAAAACCCTGATATGGCGCAACTCTTAGGCGAAGCTTTGACCCTAAGAGCAGTTATCTATACAGACTTAACGAAGGCTTGGGGCGATGTTCCGGCACGCTTTACGCCCAACAACAACGATAACATCTACCTGCCACGCACCAACCGTGACTCTATCTACAAGGTTCTTTTAAATGATTTGAAAGAGGCCGAAAGCTATTGCTACTGGCCAAATCAAAGTTCAATTACCAAGACAACAGAGCGCGTCAGCAAGAGTTTTGTAAAGGCTTTGCGTGCCCGTATAGCGCTTTATGCAGGTGGCTATGGGCTGCGTGGTGACGGTTTCAGACTTTCGAAAGACCCGGAACTTGCTCCTGAAAAGATGTATGAAATTGCACGACAGGAATGTGAAGACATCATCAATGCCAAGAAAAACGAACTTGGTTCATTCAAAGAGAACTTCACAAAACTCTGTCAAGACAACGTAACAGCAGGCGGAGAGAGTCTTTGGGAGATACCTTTCTCCTCGGGACGAGGCCGTGTTCTCTACACTTTGGGCGTCAAACACAATACCAAAGACCAATATACAGGCCAGGCACAAGGTGGCGTAAACGGGCCTACCCCTACCCTTTACTACGACTATGACACTGAAGACGTGCGCCGAGACATCACTTGCGTACCCTACGAATGGAGCAAAGAGCTTGACAGTAAGGGGAACGCAGCCGTGCAGTTGAGGGCTATCAACAAATGGTGTTTCGGCAAGTTGCGCTATGAATGGATGAGCCGTATTGTCACATCTACCAATGACGATGGCGTCAACTGGCAATACATGCGCCTTGCCGACGTCTATCTGATGGCAGCAGAAGCCGAGAACGCACTTGGCAATACTGCGAAGGCATGGACCTATATGGAGCCAATCCTGACGCGTGCTTTGCCTGCTGCCAAGGTTGCTGCCCTCAAAACAAAGTACACCGCAAGTAAAGAAGCCTTCTTTGAAGGCATCGTAGAGCAGCGTGCTTTGGAGTTTGCGGGAGAGTCATTGCGCAAGGCTGACCTCATCAGATGGGGTATCATCGACAGCAAGATGGCTGAAGAAGTAGGAAAACTCAATGCCCTTGCCAACCGCACCGGACGTTATGCAGGCCTGCCCGACAAGGTATATATCAATGCCACTACCGATGCCAAGAACATCAAAATCTATGGACTCAACAAGGGAGAAGACGACAACACCAAGATACAGGAACTGAAAAATGCCGGTTGGACATCGAAGAACTGGTTCACAGACAACAAGACCGGGCTCAACATCCTTACTGAAGACTACATTCAGGGCCTTTATGTTGTCAAGCCAAGCACCCACTGTCTGTGGCCTATCTGGGAGACATTCATCAATAAGAGCAATGGAGTGCTCAACAATAATGGTATCTACGGACAATTGTCTGACTAATAAAACGCAATAAAATGAAAACAAATCATATTATCACCACATGTTTGTTGGGCCTTTCCTTAGGCCTGACATCCTGTGACAGTCCTATGGAGGAAATCAAGGATATCATTTTCGACAGAGTTTTCTCTCCTATCGGACTCGAAGCAAAAAACATCGGAGAAAGTAATGCAACGCTGAATTGGACAGCCTCATCAGGCGTGAAAAGCTATCAGGTTGAAGTCTATGCTGACGACAGTCTCACATTTACAGGCAGCCCCATACTCACGATAAAAGTAAACAATCCGACGCTTGAACTGAAGAACCTTGTGTATGATACGAAATATTCTGCACGCGTAATGGCGCTCGACACCGCTGATGTTTCGCGCAATTCCAAATGGAGCGAGGTTTATTTCCGCACCAATGCGCAGCAGCTTCTCACAGCCTTTTCGCTCGAAGACATTGGCGACAAGGACATCGTTGCACATTGGCCTGCAGGCGAAGATGCTGACAATATCATCGTCTTCAAAAAGACTACGGGAGAGAAAGTCACAGCATACGCGCTGACAGGAAACGATAAAACCAACGGCCGTGCACATGTCACAGGACTGCAACCTGAAACAGAATACACGCTCAAACTGTATCGCAACGGCAAGGAACGCGGTTCAAAGAGCTTTAAAACTATCGTTGATCTCTCGGGCGCAACTATCGTTCGCTCTTCTGACAACTTCAGTGAGATGCTGGAAAATGCCACAGCCCATCAGATTTTTGCACTCTACAACGGCACCTACAAGATTAGTGCAGGAGCAGGAGAAGACGGTGCCGGCGCTGCGGTTATCAACAAAGACATCACTATCAAGGGCATCTATCCAACCTCAAAGCCCAAAATACAGGGGCGTTTCCAAATGGAAGACGGTGCCGGACTGACGCTGACTAACGTGATTGTTGACGGAACAAAGAATGCCACCAACGATCAATTCTTCAACTATAAGACAGCAACAACCTACAAAGCACTCGACATTAACAACTGCGAATTCTATGGCGCTGTGAGCGGAGGAACGGTCATGAAGGGTTTCTATTATGTCAACGTAGCTGCTACTATCGAGGCTGTCAACATTCGAAATTCATATATTCACGACATCACCTGCGATGGAGGAGATATGTTCGACTGTCGAAAAGGCTACATCAAGACCTTGAATATCAACAACAACATCATCTACAACTGTGCCAAGGAGCGCGACTTCGTGCGCTATGATGATGCTGCAAAGAGTTTCAACAATCCCGTTCCAGAGATTAATATCACCAATAACACGATTGATAACTGCATGAATGGCGTGAACGGCAAACGCATTCTCTACGTGAGATTTAACGGTAAGAAAGCAGGCCAGCGCATCAAAATGGCCAACAACCTCATCACGAACACGCAGGCTGTGTACACCAATCAGGCCACGACTTCCACACCCGAGTATAGCAACAACTACTATTTCAACTGCACGAATGCCAATATCTTTGCGCCAAGCGACAGTGGAAACAGTCTCTACTGGAATGGAGATACGAGTGGCAGGAACGGCAGTGACCCGAAGTATAAAGCCCCTTCAAAAGGCGATTTCACTATCGGCAACGAGGAAGTAAGTAAGCTGAAAGTAGGTGCTACACGCTGATTTATTTCATAACGACATACATGTCAATCCGAAAAGGTGGCTCATAGAAGAGTCACCTTTTTTCATATCAACAAACCAAAGATTGCAAAGCAGATTTCAACACACGGCAAACAAGCTTCTAACTTGCGTCAGATGAGCGCATGATTTGACGCAGATTACAGTGTATTTTGACGCAAAACACACGCTCATCTGACGCAAATCAGAAAGCAACTCTTATCCGATTGATTTCCAACTTCTTACAGCGTAGAATTTCAGTATACAGGACTCACCTTATAAAACTGTATAGGTCATACGGCTATCCCAAAGAAACCGTCAGCAAAAACCAAGCTGAATAATGCGGAAGTTATCTGCACCGACAGGCCGATTAACTTTGAAAGACGCCATGAATACATTAGACTGAGTCCCAATAAAGACGTCAGCATATAGATAACAAACATTGGTGTCCGACAATATAAAAAAAGGGATAAGCCTTTCAGCCTATCCCTTTTTCGTATCATGATAATAGAGGAAGCGATTTACTTCTTATCTTCTTTCGCCTCTTCTGCCTTTTTTCCACTCTTCTGAACAGGCTTTTTCGCAACAGAAGTCTTCTTGACAGCAGGTTTCTTCGCTGTTGCCTTAGCCTTGCTCTCCTTCTTATTGGCATTCTCAATCTTTTCGATTTTAGCTAACAGACGAACGATTTCCTTATCCTTCATGGCTAATTCATCGCCTTGATTCTTGATGGTTGTCAGCAGACTTTCAAGCTCATCATTGTCGATTTCCGTAGGATAAAGGTTGTTTACACGGGTGATGAAGTCGCCCAGAATATTCATATAGTTGGTGAAAGCATCGAAAGGACTGCTGTAAATGCCACGGTCAACGCCCACGTGTGAAGGCTTCGTAGTCATGAACCTGAAGTTGTTGCTGGCCTGAAGATAGTCCCAATCCTGATTAATCCGTGCATCGTTGGCTATACGAACACGGTCGGCAACGCTGTAAAGCTTATTGAAAGCCTCACGCTGCATAGGGTTTCCAAGCCACGTACTGACGTCGCGTTCCTCATCTACCCAACTCAAAGTGTCGGGCACATTCAAGCGGTCAACGGGCTTAAACTTATCGCATATCTCGGTCGGAGTAGAGAAAGTGATGTCCTTTTTCTTTGCACAGGCTGGTAAAGCCTTGATAAATTCAAGGATATTACTTGATAGTGGCTGTGCAATTCCCAATGCAGAGAGCTCCATAAAGATATTAATGACCTTCTCTTGCTCGGGGAATGAAGCGATTTCGTCAATATAGTTGTCTGCAAAGAGCGGATAACCAGACCAACTGCTGTTGTTGAAACGCAATGAAATATCATCGCTCAAACGGATGTCGCGCAGTAATAATTTTAGGTTAGGAGCCAATGCACAGCTATAAACATAATGCGGAGACTTCCATCCTAAGACATGCTTTGCCCCTTCTGTGAGCATTCCTTTGAAGCCCATCTGAGCCACTTGAAGGCCGATGTCATCGCTATAGATGAGTGAAGAGTTGCGGAGTACCTTCGGAGATTGCCCGAAATATTCCTTTATCTTGGCACACTGGCGCTTCACTTCGGCTGCAAAACACTCCTCATTGACAAGTGATGAAAGGCCGTGTGAATAGGGTTCAGCCAAGAACTCCACACATCCTGTTTCATTAAGTTCCTGCAATTTCTCAAGCACTTGGGGTGCATGTACCTCCAATTGCTCCATACCGACACCACTAAGTGAAAAGGCAACCTTGAAATAATCGCCGTTATCCTTGATCATTTCAAGCAGAGTGTTGAGTGCCGGCATGTAAGAACGTTCGGCAATATCCGTGATACTGTTCTCGTTCTCATAGTCATCATAATAGTAATGATCAGTTCCGATATCGAAGAAACGATAGCGTCTCAGATGAATAATATGATGTATTTCGAAATATAGGCAAATTGTTTTCATATTCTTTTTCTTTGATGATTATTTAGTCAAATGTTTATTATCAAGGATTATTTCCAGCCAAGTGTACGCTCGTAAAGCTCGCGGATCCATACTCCCACCTTATCCCACGTGATCTGGTCAACCTCTTTTTTACCCTCAACAGAGAGATAATCGAAGAGACTTTCATTACGGCAGATGCTGTAGATAGCGTCGGCAAGTGCATGAATATCCCAATAATCCACCTTTATGCAATTGGTCAATATCTCGGCACAACCACTCTGTTTAGAGATTATCGAAGGCGTGCCGCACTGCA
Organism: Prevotella sp. HMSC077E09; assembly: GCF_001814685.1. Lineage (NCBI taxonomy): Bacteria > Pseudomonadati > Bacteroidota > Bacteroidia > Bacteroidales > Prevotellaceae > Prevotella > Prevotella sp. HMSC077E09. The sequence goes on from NZ_KV817592.1 coordinate 25,950, forward strand.
TGGCCTCAAGTGGCGAAATGCCGAAAGGCTCACTCACCGAAGGCATCACATAGACATCGGAGTCCTTCAGGCATTCATATACCTCCTTTCCACGCATGAAACCGGGGAAATGGAAACGGTCGGCAATGCCACGTTCAGCCGCAAGATATATCATCTGATCCATCATATCACCCGATCCTGCCATGCAGAAACGAACATTACGCGTGCGGTGTAATACCATGTTGGCAGCCTCGACAAAATACTCCGGGCCTTTCTGCATCGTCAGACGACCAAGGAAGGTTACGACTTTCTCTTTGCCCTTATGGTCTGGGCGAGGGATATCTTGCCATTCTTTCTGTAACGGATAGACGGCATTATGCACCGTAAAGACCTTGCGAGGATCTTGATGATACTGATTGATAACTGTCTGACGAGTGAGTTCACTGACGCACATAATGCAGTCAGCATAATCCATTCCGTTCTTCTCTATACCGTAGACCGTAGGATTTACCTTGCCTCGACTGCGGTCGAAATCAGTGGCATGCACATGAATGCACAATGGTTTTCCACTCACTTGCTTGGCATGTATGCCCGCAGGATAAGTCAACCAATCATGTGCATGGATAATATCGAAATCGAGAGTTCGGGCTATAACGCCTGCAATTACAGAATAGTTGTTAATCTCCTCATGCAGATTTGAAGGATAACCACCGGCAAACTCCATGCAACCGAGGTCGTTCACATGCATGTAATTGAAATCCCCATAGATGTGATCACGCAGTTGATAATAGAGTTCGGGAGACATAATATTTCCCACTCTGCCTTTCACATAGTCATAATTCACATCACGCCAAGCTATTGGCACACAGTTCATGGCAAGGATATTTGCAGCCGTACGGTCTTCATCTCCAAAGGGTTTAGGCAGGCAAAGCGTAATATCCATATCACCCTGTGCATGCAATCCCTCTGTAATTCCATAGTTGGCTGTAGCCAAACCACCATAAACATGAGGAGGATACTCCCATCCAAACATCAAAACTTTCATTTCTTTCCCTCCTCTGAATTAAAGTTATAACGTTCCAAAAGTTCGAGTGTACGTAGTATTTCCGCTACATTCATGGCGAAAGAGATTGCTCCGCGTCCGTTGAACGGTGGATTTCCATCAAAGAGTTCGGGGATTGTTCCAATACAATGCTGGAACATCTGATCTTCATAACCTACCATCTGGCGTTCAACAAAGCTTTGCCGTGTTCGCTTATAAAGCTTCAGACAGGCCTCCATGTAAAAGCCTCCGAGCCATGGCCAAGCCGTTCCTTGGTGGTAAGCATAGTCGCGCTGAGCCTGTGGACCGGTATACATTGGATTGTAACCTCCGCTTTTTGGAGAAAGCGAACGCAAGCCTTTCGGCGTCAGAAGCTCACGTGTACAGACATCAAGTACGCTCTTCTTCTGCGCTTGAGTCAGTGGAGAATAGTCAAGAGCCACGGCAAAAATCATGTTAGGACGCACGCTCCAGTCTTGTGGTCCGCCATTGACATAATCAAACAGATAGCCGTATTCGTTGAAGAACACCTTGCTAAACGACTCTTCACATTTCGCTGCAAGCTGTTCGAGATGAGCTGCATAAGTCTTATTACCGGCTGATAAAGCCATCGAAGAACAGAACTTCAAAGCGTTATACCACAGCGCATTAAACTCTACAATATATCCCGTACGGGCAATAATAGGCTTTCCGTTAGCACAGGAATTCATCCAAGTGACAGCCTTTCCCCGTCCGTCGGTATAGAGAAGTCCATTCTCTTTCACTTCCAAATTAGGGTGCTGACCAGTTTCTATGAACTGAAGAATGGTCTTTGTCAGCTTTCTATAACGCTTCAAGCACGCCTCAAGACCAACATCCTTGGCATATTGCTGCAGACACCAAATAACCCAAAGCAATACATCGGGTTGTTCTATCTCTGCAATTTTCACAGTCAGTGGCTTACCTTCCATGAATTCCATGAGCCCCCGTTCAGCCGTTTTGAGGACGAGTTCAAAGTATTCCCGCTCCTCAATAGACAACGTCAAGCCAGGCAAGGCTATGAACATGTCGCGCGCACGGCATTTGAACCACGGATAACCGGCAAGGATATAACGGTCGTCATTCTTCTCATGAATATGGAATTGATGGGCTGCATTGACCAAGCAATGAAAGAAGTTGTCGCGCGGGGTGCGTTCTTCAGCTTCTTTTTCAAACAGTTTTTTCAATGTTGAAGACTTGATTTCTGACGTTGATGCAGCGAAAACGATACTCTCCCCTTTCTTGATATTCATTTCAAAATAGCCGGGAACATAGAGGTCTTCGTTTGAAGCATAGCCGCGTTCCTGCTCTTTCGGATATTCAATTCCACGATACCAATCTGGCTGGAAGATAAATTCATTACGCTTGCTCAACTGCATATAAAGCTCGGGATAACTCGGATACATGCATGTTTTAATTCCATTGTCTACCGATTGATAGTCACGATTGGCAATAGAATTCTCATGAGTAAACTCTCTCACGCTACGAAAAGCCAAGAAAGGACGCAGCCGTAATGTCGTAGCAGAATGCGCATCAACGAGCGTATAGCGGATAAGAATGCGGTCTTCATAGTGCTGAAACACTACTTCCCGCTTCAGAACAACGCCTCCAACACGGTAGATGGTTGTCGGAACCTTGATACAATCAAACTCACGGATATACTTATGACCGTTGGGACTGTAGTTATTACCTTGGTATTTGTGTAAACCAAGGTTGAATTCTGCACCATGCTGAACAACTGTAACATCCAAAGAAGACAGTAAAACATGGTTTTCATCGTCAAGCTCCGGTACGGGAACCACCAACAAACCATGATACTTCCGGGTGTTACAATCTACAATTGTAGAACAAGAGTAGGCACCGGAACGATTCGTTCGAAGCAACTCGCGTTGCAACGACTCTTCTAAATTCGTCATTAATGCCTTTTCAAATTTTAGATAGCTCATAGTTATGTACTAAGGTTTATAATTATTCTATGTGTTTTGGTAAGTGGTAAGACTCAATGTCTTTACTTGTCTTCAAAGTTAATTAAATTCATCAAGAACACCAATAAAATAATAGTCTTTTTTAAAGGAAAATGTTTCTGATTCCGCAAATAGCATATTTTTGTCAAGAAAAGACAATGAATTCAAAAGAATTTTATTAAATTTGTAGCGCTAATAATCAAGATTGTACTTTACAGAAGGACGATGATGCTAAATCAAGATAACACCAAGAACGAGGTTGTCAAGGCTCTTATATATCTATGGGGACCACTTCCTGTAAACCAACAGAAGACATTTCTGGACAACATGCATATCAGAAAGTTTGCAAAAGGCCAGATAATCTATAGAGATATTGACGAACCCAACCGCATGAAACTGCTTATCTATGGCAAAGTGAAAGTGTTCAAAATGGGCATTGGGGGGCGCAATCAGATTATACGTGTAGTCAAACCGATGCAATTTTTCGGTTTCAGAGCATACTTTGCAGAAGAGCCTTATATGACCTCGGCTATGGCTTTGGAGGATTCCACCATTGCTTATGTAGATATGGAGGTCATTGTCAGACTGATGAAAGACAATTTCAACATCAATCTTTTCTTTCTCAAAAACTTATCAAAAGAATTGGGACATATCGCCGATCGCATCGTCAACCTTACACAGAAGCATATCCGAGCACGATTGGCAGAAGCATTAATACTACTGAAAGATAACTACGGATTAGAAGAAGATGGTTACACGCTGAGCATATATCTTAGCCGAGAAGATTTGGCAAGCCTTTCAAATATGACGACAAGCAATGCAATCCGCACCCTTTCTGCCTTTGCCAACGAGAAACTCATCGCCATTGACGGACGTAAAATCAAACTCCTTAACACCGAAGAACTCAAGAAAATCAATAAAATGGGATAAGAATAAGTCCGTGGAATAACCATCTAAGAGAAGTTAAACGAGCCATAGGAAACAGCATTTTGACTATGCTCTTCAAAAGATTTCAACCTATCAACGCCAACACTTCCTTGATTTTCTCCTCCATGGGCAACAAAGCATCAACCCAATGGATTACAGAACCACGGCGTTCCATACCTCTAAACCAAGTCATCTGGCGCTTGGCAAACTGATGAATAGCTATCTCAAGACCACGAAACATGTCTTCATAACTTGTCTTCCCCATGAGATATTCTGTGACAAATTTATATTCCAAGCCATAGTAGATGAGATTTTCTGCGGGAATACCCCTATCAAGCAATCCTTTGACTTCAGCCACCATACCTTTTTCAAGGCGCTTTTTCAGCCGTTCACTAATCTTGTCACGCCTTGCATCGCGATTAATATCCACCCCTATAATCACAGAATCAATTGAAGGGAACACACGATTTTCCATGGGATGTTCAAGGGTGTAACTTTCTATTTCAATAGCACGGACGGCACGTTGGCAAGAGTCAACATCTGTCTTATTGTGCATCTTGCTCCCACTCTGTGACTTCAATTCTGCCAATATTTCTGTCAGTTCACCAAGTGATTTGCCTGCAAGTTTGTCACGTAAAGCTTGATTTTGAGGCACCGGTGAAAGATGATATCCCTTGAGAACCGACTCTATATAGAGTCCGGTTCCACCACAGAGAATCGGCTGTTTGCCACGCGCTACAATATCAGTATATGCGCTAAAGAAATCCTCCTGATAGCGAAAAAGATTATACTTCGTGCCTGGTTCACAGATATCTATCAGATGATAAGGTATCTCCCGCCCATGAACCACATAATCATCTAAGTCTTTTCCTGTGCCAATAGTCATGCCGCGATACACCTGCCGGCTGTCGGCACTGATGATTTCTGCATCAAGTTGATAGGCCAAATGAGCTGCAAGGTCAGTTTTCCCGGAAGCCGTCGGGCCGAGAATTGTAATCAATGGCCGAACCCGTTCACATGTATTGTCATGACATTCATTGTTCATGAGGACAAAGTTAATAAAAAAAATCCCTGCCAGCAAACTGACAGGGATTATATTTTATCCGTCTGTTACCCTCCTCTATAGAAAGAACAGCAGATGAATTTCAAGCGAGTATTACTTCAATTCAGCGAAGTACTTGATTGTACGAACCATCTGAGAAGTATAAGAGTTCTCGTTGTCATACCAAGAAACAACCTGTACCTGATAGGTATCATCGTCAATCTTGCTTACCATTGTCTGTGTAGCATCGAACAAAGAGCCGAAACGCATACCGATGATATCAGAAGAAACAATCTGATCCTCATTGTAACCGAAGCTCTCTGTAGCTGCAGACTTCATTGCTGCATTGATACCTTCAACCGTAACATCCTTGCCCTTAACAACAGCAACGAGGATTGTTGTAGAACCGGTTGGAGTTGGAACACGCTGTGCAGAACCGATCAACTTACCGTTCAACTCAGGAATTACAAGACCGATAGCTTTAGCTGCACCTGTTGAGTTAGGAACAATATTGCATGCGCCTGCACGAGAACGACGAAGATCACCCTTGCGCTGAGGACCATCAAGAATCATCTGATCACCTGTGTAAGCGTGAATAGTTGACATGATACCACTCTGGATAGGAGCATATGCATTCAAAGCTGCTGCCATAGGAGCCAAGCAGTTGGTGGTGCATGATGCTGCAGAGATAACAGTATCAGCTGCAGTCAGAGTCTTGTGGTTTGTATTGAATACGATTGTAGGCAGATCGTTACCGGCCGGAGCAGAGATAACAACTTTCTTTGCGCCTGCTTTCAAGTGAGCAGAAGCCTTTTCCTTAGATGTATAGAAACCTGTGCACTCGAGAACAACGTCTACTTTATTAGCAGCCCATGGGCAGTTAGCAGCGTCTTTCTCAGCAGAGATTTTGATTTCCTTACCATCAACAATGATAGAATCTTCTGTTGCCTCTACAGTGTGCTTGCCCTCACCGAACTTGCCGGCGAAGCCACCCTGAGCGGTATCATACTTCAACAGATGAGCAAGCATCTTAGGACTTGTCAAGTCGTTGATAGCAACAACCTCATAACCTTCTGCCTCAAACATCTGACGGAATGCGAGACGACCAATACGGCCAAAGCCGTTAATAGCTACATTTACCATTTTAATTTAATTTTTTTATAAAGGTTTATAAAACAATATTTTTTATCTTTTATTTCGTAACATTTCGTCTGTTACGATTGCAAAGATACAATATTTTTTTTATTTTTGCAGGCGCAAGTTATATTAAATATATTAAAAATATGGACTACTTTTAGCATATGGCAACGTGATTGGAGATTACAGCAATTATTGTAAACCCGATATGACAAAAGCATACCATACGTCTTACGAAGTCAGGCATACATTATTAATATTATAAATATGGGTAAATTTATCCAAGAATTCAAAGAGTTTGCCGTCAAAGGCAATGCAGTCGATATGGCTGTCGGTGTTATCATCGGCGGCGCTTTCGGCAAAATCGTTTCCTCTATCGTTGATGATATCATCATGCCACCGATAGGTTGGCTCATCGGCGGTGTGAAATTCAGTGATCTGAAAATAGAACTTCCGGCTGTAAAGCTACCCGGTATTGAAGAAATGCAAAGCGTTTCCATCAACTATGGCAACTTCCTGCAGACCGTTTTAGACTTCCTCATCATTGCTTTCTGCGTGTTCTTGCTTGTGAAAGGCATTAACAAACTTGCAAAGAAGAAAGCCGAAGAGCCTGCAGCTCCGGCCCCGGAACCAGAGCCGACAGCAGAAGAGAAACTGCTTACTGAAATCCGCGACCTGCTGAAAAACAAGTAACCATATATTGATTTCACTAAACATAAGAAAGTCTGGAGCCGTCAGAAGCTTCAGACTTTTATTTCATTGCACACCCTTCTATTACAGAACAGATGGCATCAGAACCGTAATCTTTCTACTCTTCAGCCTTGTTCGCCCGCTTTTGCTCGGCAAAAGAATTGCGTTCCCAAAACACACCATCGGCATACCCCTGAATAGTTTTATCCATATCTGCCTGCAGAAGACGCTTAGCCGCCCACAAACAATATTCCTCATTGATTTCAACACCACAGAATTTTCGGTTAAGTTTTCTTGCCACGACAGCCAATGTGCCACTGCCCAGAAATGGATCAAAAACCCTGTCTCCGCTTTTTGACGAAGCAAGCAACAGCTTGGCATAGAGTTTTTCTGGCTTTTGAGTGGGATGTTCTGTATTCTCCGGCATCGACCAAAACGGCACGCTGATATCATCCCAGAAATTCGACGGACAGGTAAACCGATACTTTCCATCCTCCGACTGCTCCCAATCTTTAGGCTGTCCCTCTATCCGATAAGGCGCTCTTACCCTGCGCTTAACCTTCACAGCATCAATATTGAAATAATAATCTTTGGGATTTTTCACGGCAAACCAAATGTCTTCCATGCCGTTTTTCCAATTCATCCGTGCTCCTCTCCCCTTTTCCCGCTGCCATGTAATACGATTTATAACCGTCAACCGCTCTTCAATGACACGCTGCATCGAAGCACTGCACTTCCAATCGCCACACATATAAAGTGACCCATCAGGTCGCAGTTTATCGCAAACCTGCCCAAACCAACTACGCAGATAGTCCTCATAACCTGCCGACTTCATAGCAGAGAAACGGTTACCATTGAAATCTTTATCCAGATTATATGGCGGATCAATCACGATAAGATTGAAATATTCATCCGGAATAAGCCCCAGACAATCCAGCAAGTCGCCATGAACTATCACATCATCAAAAAGTCCCGACTTCAGATCTTCAATGCTGTTCACCTTTGATTGCAGCAACATGCGTTCACTGCCCGATATCGTCAGCGTCTTATTCCTACCTGCCTTACTCTTTTTTATTACTGTCATTCCAACGTTACTAAAGCCATTTGAAACTTCCACATGCAACATCTTCATCCATGACACACGTGCATTTCATGTAGCAAAAATAAGAATTTATCTCGAATTATGCAAATGAAGAGAGGGACATATTGTAAATTTATAATACTGTTTTTTACCCCTTTCAGAGCAGACCAAATAGAAATGAAAAACGCATTAAAAAGAGAAAAACAGACATTATCTTGCAAAAAGAAGAGCTATTTCAGCCAGACAATTTGCTGAAATAAGTCAAATCAGCCCCTCACTACTGTCATTTCATCGTGCAATCTGCATCATCTTGTTGCTTAATATAAGTCAAAATGCAGTGTAATTCTATATGAGATGACTTGATTTTTCATTATTTCTTGCAGCGCAATCTTTATCATTTCACGTAACCAACTGATAGCCAGCATCTTGCTTAAAGCGCTCAAAACGGGCGTATTTACAGCCAAGAGATTTTGTTTTTCAAATACGCGAGCTATGCAAAGGCAATTGTAAAAGATTTTAAAGGTAAAGATGTTAAAAGGAAAAAGCATAAAAAAGAAAGAAAAAGAAAGCAGGAAGAGAGAAGTAACATGCAGGTACACACATTGCATCACACACCCTCTTCTTGCTTCTTAACCTTTTTATCTTTTTAGTTTTCCTTTATTCCCACTCGATTGTCGAAGGTGGTTTTGAGGATATATCATAGCAGACGCGGTTGACACCCTTTACTTTTCGAATGATTTCATTAGACACTTCGGCCATGAAATCATAAGGAAGATGTGCCCAGTCTGCCGTCATTGCATCCATCGAAGTCACTGCACGGAGGGCAACTGGATGCTCATATGTACGCTCATCTCCCATCACTCCAACCGAGCGAATGGTTGAAAGCAACACTGTTCCTGCCTGCCATACATGGTCATAGAGCAGGCTTCCGTCAAGCATCTTGTAGTTGTGCATCTTCTCAATATAGATGTCATCAGCATCTTGAAGAATACGAACTTTCTCGCGAGTGATGTCGCCAAGAATGCGAACTGCCAAGCCCGGGCCGGGGAACGGATGACGTTTGATGAGACGTTCAGGCATACCTAATTCATAACCCACACGACGAACTTCGTCCTTGAAAAGCCACTGCAGCGGTTCACAAAGCTTTAACTTCATCTCTTTGGGCAGTCCACCTACATTGTGATGACTCTTGATCACCATGCCCGTAATACTCAAACTCTCAATACGGTCAGGGTAGATTGTGCCTTGAGCCAACCATTTTGCATCGGTAATCTTCTTGGCTTCAGCATTGAACACCTCTACAAAATCACGGCCGATAATCTTGCGTTTCTGTTCAGGATCAGTCACTCCGTCAAGGTCTTTGAAGAACTTTTCACTGGCATCAACGCCTACAACGTTGAGTCCTAAACCCTGATAAGCCTCCATGACCTTAGTAAATTCGTTCTTGCGAAGCATGCCATGGTCGACGAAAATACAGGTAAGATTATTTCCTATGGCTTTATTGAGCAGGGTTGCACACACAGAAGAGTCGACACCTCCCGACAAACCGAGGATTACGCGGTCGTTACCCAACTGCTTTTTCAGGTCTGCAACGGTGCTTTCCACGAATGAAGCCGGGCTCCATTCCTGCTTGCTTCCACAGATGTCCACCACGAAATTGCGCAACAACTGCATGCCTTGCAGGGAATGATACACCTCCGGATGGAACTGAACACACCACACACGCTCTGCTTCATTGGCAAAAGCGGCATACTTTACATCGGAGGTTGAGCCTGTAACCTTAAAGCCTTCAGGGATTGCAGTGATAGTATCGCCATGGCTCATCCATACCTGTGAGCCTTTTTCAAAACCTTTGAAGACAGCACAATCGGTATCAATGGTCTCAAGATTTGCACGACCATATTCGCGCGTTCCCGTCTGTTCGACCTTTCCCCCGTTAGCATAAGAAATAAACTGAGCACCATAGCAGATACCCAGAACAGGGTATTTACCAATGAACTGGCCAAGATCTACCTTGAAAGCTTCCTTGTCATGAACCGAATAAGGGCTGCCACTCAAGATGACACCAATGATATTTGGGGCGTCTTTAGGAAACTTGTTATAAGGCAGAATTTCGCAGAAGGTGTCCAATTCACGCACACGACGGCCGATAAGCTGTGTGGTCTGTGAACCGAAGTCAAGAATAATTATCTTCTGTTGCATAGTAAATTGATATAATTAGTATTACTTTTTGTCATTGTTTCAGACGCTCGGCGAAGGCTTCCGCCTGTTCAAGCGTGTCGAGTTTACCTACATCCATTAATTCAAGATCACTCTTCACATAGCCTTTAATGGGCACCTTGTCGCAGTTCTGTAAATAGAAATCCATGATTGGAAAACGGTCAGGATAAGCATCCATCAAAGGAAAAAGCTGCGGAGAAAACGAGTGAATGCCCGAAAAAGCATACATATGGAATTGCTTTTGCAGGTCATCTACCGATGCCTCCTGCACCTCTTGATAAGGGCTTTTCACCTCACCTGTTTCGATATTTACCCATCCCACAAGTCGCATTTCATGATTAAAAAGCAGATAACGCTTGGTCTTTCGCCAACTGACGAGCAACACTGCACCTGCCTCTTCCTGAGGGATGCCACATGAAGCGCACATCAACTTGCGGTCTGAATTGTAGAATTTCCGAAGGTCAACATTACTCAATATGTCGACATTATGAATTAAGATAGGCTCATTAAGCTTAAAAAGAGAACGGGCAAACTTAATGCCTCCACCCGTCTCAAGCAGTCCGGCAGTTTCATCACTGATGCAAATATCGAGCTGAAAGTTATTGTTTTCTTTCAAATAATCAGTTATCTGATTGGCAAAGTGATGCACATTGATGACTATTCTCTTAAAACCTGCATCCTTCAGTCTAAGGATAACGCGCTTCAACAGAGGCTCTCCTCCCACTCTTACCAAAGCTTTTGGCATGCTGTCAGTAAGCGGTTTCAGGCGTGTTCCCATGCCTGCGGCGAAAATCATTGCTTGCATCATTCAGAATTTTAATGCCTACAAATTTAATTATTTTCTATGATTTGGCAAAATTAATCTATGCTGTTAACGTCTCATTTCCGTGCTTCAAGCACCTGTTCTATGCCCTGTTCACGATGCCGGATGCGCACTTCAATGCCAAACTTGTCATGAATATGCTCTGCAAGATGCTGTGCACTGTAAACCGAACGATGCTGACCGCCCGTACAACCAAAAGAAAACATCAGATTGGTAAAGCCACGTTGCATGTAACGGGCAACGTGATGATCGGCCAGTTTATAGACACTTTCAAGGAAAGTAAGTATCTCTCCGTCGTCTTCAAGAAAGCGAATAACGGGTTCATCCAAGCCCGTTAACTTCTTATAAGGTTCATATCGCCCAGGATTATGTGTACTGCGACAGTCGAAAACATAGCCACCACCATTGCCCGATGGGTCTTCAGGAATGCCCTTACGATAGGAAAAGCTATTCACTCTGACTACCAAAGGGCCGCTACCATCATATTTTGAGAACGTAGCAGGGCCGTCTTGAGGATGCGCTTCATAAACTTTACTGTCGCTGGTTTTATAGCCATCAGAACGCGACACGGCCGATTTCTCAATCTGTGCAAACTGAGGAAGCTCAGTCAAGCGGCGCAACATATTCATCATATAGGGGTAAGGAAAGAGTTCAGAATTCATCTTTAAGAGTTCCCGCAGATTATCTATTGCGGGCGGAATTGAGTCGAGGAAATGCCTCTTACGCTCAAAATAACCGCGAAACCCATATGCTCCAAGCACCTGAAGCAAGCGAAACAGCACGAAAAGACTAAGTCGACTCACAAAATGACGCACACTTGGAACCTCGGTATATTGCTTCAAAGCATCGTAGTATTCATAGACCAACTTGCGGCGAAGCTTAAAGGAATACTTGGCAGAAGCCTGCCAAAGGAACGATGCAAGGTCATAGTAGAAAGGTCCTTTACGGCCACCTTGGAAATCAATGAAGTAGGGGTTGCCCTCATTATCAAGCATAATGTTGCGGGCTTGGAAGTCACGATAGAGAAAACTATCCCCCACTTCAGCTGCCAAGTCCTTGGCAAACATGTGGAAATTGGCTTCAAGTTTCAGCTCATGGAAATCGAGTCCGGTGGCTTTCAAGAAGCAATATTTGAAATAATTGAGGTCGAACAGCACACTTTCCTCATTAAACTCGGGTTGCGGATAACAGTTATTCCAATCAAGACCACGGGCACCCCGTATCTGGAAATTAGGCAAAGCACGGATTGTTCTTATGAGCAGCTGCTGTTCATTTTGATTGTAACGTCCTCCTGCTTCACGTCCTCCCTGAATGGCATCAAACAGAGATGTATGTCCCAAATCAGTCTGCAGATAACGTAACTCGTCTTCACTCACGGCCAGAACATGAGGAACCGGCAGCTGACGCAGCATGAAATGGCGGTCAAGATAAATGAAGGCATGATTTTCATCGCGGCTCGTTCCCACCACTCCAATAACACTTTCGCCATCATTTCCAATGAAACGATAATATTGTCTGTTGCTTCCTGCACCCGGCATCTTCTCTATAGTGGCAGGCTTCTCCCCTTTATACTGCACGTAAAGTGCGGTTAGTTTTTCCATGATTATTTGAATCTGTCCTTGTTCTTACGGTTATCTTCCCATTGTGCAAGCAATGCATCGATGAGCAGAAGTATCATCATGATGCCTAACGACATAAAGAATGACTTCGTGATATAAAGCAACAAGATGGCTACAAAGGCCAACAATGCCACGCGTTTCCAATCAATTTTCACTTTCATATTGCAAAGATAGGAATAAAGAAATAAACCTCAAAGCGAATAAACAAAAAATCGGATGTCATCACGACAACCGATTTTCAAAAACAAACTACTTAAAAACTAATCTACTAAAACAAATCAAAAAATATCTTTCTCGGATTTAACATCCAATACTTTTATATCTCTGTTTGATGCAAAGATAGGCAAAATCCGAATAGGTTCAAAGATATAAATCGTTTTTTTTATTTTTATTAACCCTGTAATCTATATTCAGTGACATTTTACCTACGAACGGAATAAAAAACCGGTTTACTCTATGGAAGAGTTAACCGGTTATATTTTGGGGATTGTTCTCTAACAAACAACCATGCGGTTGAATGTTCAGAACAATCAGATATCATTTACATCATACCACCCATACCAGGCTGTGGTGCCGGCATTGCTGCTGACTGAGGCTCCGGTTTTTCTGTAATCAAGCACTCTGTTGTCAGGAACAAGCCTGCAATAGAGGCTGCATTCTCAAGTGCAACACGTGCAACTTTAGCCGGATCAATGATACCTGCTTTGCGCAGATCCTCATACTCATCAGTGCGAGCATTGTATCCGAAGTCACCTTCACCCTCAAGAACCTTGTTAACAACTACAGAACCTTCACCGCCTGCATTGGCAACAATCTGACGAAGTGGCTCTTCAATGGCACGCTCTACAATCTTGATACCAGTCTGCTCATCGGCATTTTCTCCCTTAAGATCTTTCAAGGCTTCGAGTGCACGGACATAAGTTGTACCGCCACCTGCTACAACACCTTCTTCCATGGCTGCACGAGTAGCACACAAAGCATCGTCAACACGATCTTTCTTTTCTTTCATCTCAACTTCAGAGTTGGCACCAACATAGAGCACTGCAACGCCACCGGCCAACTTAGCCAGACGTTCCTGCAGCTTCTCTTTGTCGTAAGAACTCTTCGTATTAGCAATCTCGTTCTTGATCTGAGCCACGCGATCTTTGATGCTTTCCTTGGCACCTGCACCGTCAACAATCGTTGTGTTATCCTTTGAAACCGTAACTTTCTTGGCAGAACCACACATTTCAAGCGTAGCCTGTTCAAGCTTCAAGCCCTTATCTTCACTGATAACAACACCACCTGTCAACACGGCAATGTCTTCCAACATGGCTTTACGACGGTCGCCAAAGCCAGGAGCCTTGACAGCACAAATCTTCAAACCACCACGCAAACGGTTTACAACCAATGTCGTAAGTGCTTCAGAATCCACGTCTTCTGCTATCACCAACAATGGGCGACCGCTTTCAGCTGCGGGCTGAAGTATTGGCAAGAAGTCTTTAAGATTACTGATTTTCTTGTCATAGATAAGGATATATGGATTATCCATCACACACTCCATCTTGTCGGCATCAGTTACGAAATAACCACTCAGATAACCGCGGTCAAACTGCATACCCTCAACAACACCGATGTTGGTATCACGGGTTTTGCTTTCTTCGATAGTGATAACACCGTCCTTTGAAACCTTACGCATAGCATCAGCAAGCAGCTTTCCTATTTCAGGATCATTGTTGGCAGAAACCGTTGCAACCTGTTCTATCTTGTCATAGTTGTCACCAACCAGCTCTGCATGCTCCTTTATATAGTCTACAACAGCCTTAACAGCCTTGTCAATACCGCGTTTCAAATCCATAGGATTAGCTCCTGCAGTCACATTCTTCAATCCTTCCGTAGCGATTGCCTGCGTAAGTATCGTTGCAGTTGTCGTTCCATCACCGGCATCATCGCCTGTCTTGCTGGCTACACTCTTTACAAGTTGTGCGCCAGTGTTCTCGAAATGATCCTCAAGTTCCACTTCCTTGGCTACGGTAACACCGTCTTTGGTAATCTGAGGAGCACCGAATTTCTTTTCAATAACAACGTTACGGCCTTTAGGACCAAGTGTAACTTTCACTGCATTTGCCAACTGATCAACGCCTCTCTTCAAGAGTTCGCGTGCATCTACATCATATTTTATCTCTTTTGCCATAATGAATTATTTCTTAAAAAATTATTTTTTGACTTTTGAACTTCATGATTTGAGGACTTAATCCACTACTGCCAGCACATCACTCTGGCGCATAATCAGATATTTCTCACCCTCATATTCGAGTTCTGTTCCTGCATACTTGCCATAGAGAACAACGTCGTTTTCTTTCAGAACCATAGCCTCATCTTTCGTACCCTGGCCTACGGCAATGACTTTTCCACGTTGAGGTTTCTCCTTTGCTGTGTCAGGAATAATGATACCACCTACTTTTTCTTCTGCTTGTGCAGGTAAAACCAGCACTCTGTCTGCTAATGGTTTAATGTTCATAATGATTATATATTTAATGTTTCACTTTCTTTTTGACACCTGCCTATATGCCAAAAATGTGCCAACATGATATATATGACAATTTTGGCAGTGCTATATGCCATATCTGACAACAAGAGAAAATGAGCTGATGAAAGCTCAATCACCCTGATCGGACTTTAGTTTTGCAGAGATAAACTCTGCCATTTTCACTGCTCCTTCAGCCGTGGGATGAATGCCATCGGCCTGCATCAAGTCATCATATGGGGCAAAGGCTGTGTGCAAGTCAATGACCTTGCAATGCCGTTTGCGTGCAACGCTGCGGATAACAGGCACAATGGCATTCACAATCACAGAGTCGTTGATGTTCCAAGTGGGTTTGAATGCAGGGATTGGCGTTGCCAAATACACCGCAGGATGAGCCGGGAGAGCTTGCAAAGTATCTACCATTGCCAACAAATCAGCCTCGAAGTCCGCACCAAAGCGCCAATTTTCGGGCTTAGAATCATTGGTTCCAAGCTTCAACACGACAATATCGGGATTGAAAGCCTGCGCATCCCGCCATGCCAACTCATTGACATAAGGCCAATCTCCACGGCGAAGCATCGTGCGAGAACTGACACCAAAATTTCTCACAGCATAGCGCTTGCCAAGCAGTTTCTGCAACACTGCCGGATAACCATTAGCATCTGCCATGTAAATGCCATACCCATCAGTGATGCTGTTGCCTATACAAGCCACACGAACAGATTGCGAAGTGGCCGAAGCCTGATGAAGATTGAGCCATGAACTCAAATCACCCAACAATTGCAGACGATAGGGAGAAGCCGATGAACTCCCGAAATCATGCCCACCTTTGGGATAGACAAAGAGTGCACAGGCATTGCCGTTACGATGCATGGCTGCATAGTAGGCCATACCATTCAACAAAGGATTGACCGCTTTGTCGTCATTGGTAAGGAACAGAGCTGCTTCAGGAGTGAGATGAGGCCTCACATATCGGTCGGCAGAGAAATGCCCATTTGTTTCCTTTCCAACCGCCTTTGCCGCATTTCCTCCATGGGATGGCTGAATTGCTGCATTCATGGCATTGGGAGAAATGACAGGATTGAACAGCAAAGTAAAGTCAGGGCGTACGGCAAAAGCCGATTGTGTGGAAACGACAGAAGCGGCATATCCACCCATGCCCCAACCCATTATACCCACATCATAGGGGTTAATGTGCCAGACTGCAGCACTGTCACGCACCATTTTCACGGCCTTTTCTGCATCAGCAACAAGTTGAGAACGTGCAGCGTCAGGCAGACTGTACTTCACGACAAAGAATGAAATGCCACGCTGAACAAAAAAACTTGCCCAATCTTTAGCCTTGATTTCCTGCACATTCTGTGTGTCGGCATCGTCCCACAAAGCCACAACAGCACGTCCCGAAGGCTGTTCAGGGAAGAAAGCCACGAGTGTTGAAGACGAGCTTTCGGGAAGAGTTATCTCCTTCCTACATACATCATGTTGTGCATGCAGCGGTATAACGAACCCCAACAACATTAAAGTCAGCAGGTGTTTTACGATGATTTTCATTGTTCAATGCGATTAGAATATCCCTCACAAAGGTAATTGTTTTTATCCGAATAAAATGAAACTGCAGCATAAAAAGCCAATGATTTATTGGGAAAAGGTATTCCTTTCATAGCCGAAGAGCGCTAAACCACTTTACCGACATACATGGCATGAAGACTCAACAAAAGTCTCCGCAACTGTAAACTTCTTTCAACTCAGATTTGCATTCGCCTCGAAAATTCCATTATCTTTGCATCGGGGAACGCAGAAAGGTGCGTTCCCCCTTTTTCGTGCTTACCGCCAAACGGCATTGCAACATGGCTTGAATTGGAGTTTAACCTGCCTCATATCACGTTGTAACTTGCATCAAATCACCACATAAGATGCCACAGATTACAAGTTGTTTTGACGCAAATCACATCGCTTCCCAGACGATATGAACAAGTAAGGAGATTGCCCATAGCAGACGACTCCGCCTGTCTTGTAAAATGATTTGATTATTTTGTTAAATAATCATAACGCACCTTTCTGTCTTTCTCCATTTGACAAGTAAGAGCAAGTGCCTGCCTCTGTGGAGTCATGAAAAGGCCGAAAGCACGTAAAAAATGTCAGTGTAATTCAATAAATATAAATTAATTTTCCTATCTTTGCATCTACATATATAATAATGTGTCGCTACGAGCAGGCTGAAACCATTCTTGAAGCAAGCCGATGCGATGCAGATAAACTTCATTTTACAACTATTCATCTGATTAAGGTAGACGTATGAAAGACTTTTTCAAGAATGTATTCGCCACCATGTTGGGGCTTTTTCTCTTCGGTATCGTCATGAGTTTCATGGGATTAATGTGTCTTATAGGCATCATTGCATCCTCTTCATCAACCACAAAGATTGAAGACAACTCGGTATTGGTGCTGAAACTCGATGGCAGCATGACCGAACAGGAAGAAGAAAACATGATGAACAGCCTGCAAGGGATATCATCATTGAGCTTCGAAGGCACGATGAAAGCCATTAAGAAAGCGAAAGACGATGACAAAGTGGCAGGTATCTATCTTGAAGCCGGACAGTTTGGGGCTGATCTTGCACAAGCAGAAGAAATAGAGAAAGCATTGCTCGACTTCCGAAAATCGGGCAAATGGATTATTGCCTACGGTGAGAACTACAGCACACTGGGCTATTATTTAGCCTCGACTGCCAACAAAATATACCTGAATAAAGAAGGTATGATTGAATGGTCGGGTATTGGAGGCGAGAAAGTATATTATAAGAATTTGCTCGCAAAAGTAGGTATAAAGTTCGTCACTACAAAGGTGGGGAAATACAAGAGTGCTGTAGAACAGCTGACAGCCGACAACATCAGTGATGCCGACCGCGAGCAGACTCAACGCTATCTTGACGGCTGGTGGAACACCATTCTCGCGACTGTAGCCAAGAACAGAAGCCTCAACAAAGACAGTCTCAACGCTTATGCTGACCGCGTTATCACGCTGGAGGCTCCTGAAAACATGCAGAAATATAAGTTGGTTGATGGACTTATCTACAACGACCAGATAGCAGACATCGTCAGAAAACAATTAGGAATAGACAAGGAAGATGATATCAATAAACTCACAGTTGACGACATCAACGCCGACGATACACCTGTAACGGGAGAACATATTGCCGTCTACTATGCCTACGGAGACATTGTCGACAAGGCGTCTCCACAAAGTATTTTCCAGGACGATCGCCAGATTGTAGGCAACGACATGTGCAAAGATCTGGAGGATTTGGCTAAAGATGACGACGTGAAAGCCGTGGTTATCAGAGTTAACTCGGGGGGTGGTTCAGCCTATGCATCCGAACAAATCTGGCATCAAATCAGCGAATTGAAGAAAGTAAAGCCCGTAGTTGTGTCAATGAGTGGTGCAGCTGCCTCCGGCGGATACTATCTCAGCAGCAATGCCAACTGGATAGTTGCAGACCCAACGACCATTACCGGCAGCATCGGTATCTTTGGATTGTTCCTCGACAGAAGTGAACTCTACACGAAGAAATTAGGCATTAACTATGCAGAAGTCAAGACTAACCGCAATTCTGTGTTTGGAGCTTCGGGCCATCCTTTCACTCCGGAGCAGCTTTCATTGCTTCAGAATAATGTGAACCGAGGCTACATGCTCTTCAAAAAGCGCGTGGCAGAAGGCCGTAAGATGACTATGGAGCAGGTGGAAAATATAGCACAAGGTCGCGTTTGGTTAGGGCAAGACGCTATCAAACTGAAGCTTGTCGACCAACTTGGCGGGTTGGATGATGCCATTGCGAAAGCGGCCAAATTAGCTAAGATGAATGACTATGAAACCGCTTCCTACCCATCTCCGTTGAGCACATGGGAGCAGTTGTTAGGCAGTTATGTAGGCGGTGATGACTTGCTCAACGGTAAGATGCAGGCTTACTTAGGCGAGTTCTATGAGCCATTCAAAATCATCAACGATGCCAAACACATGGACAAAGTGCAGGCACGCATGCCTTATATCATCAAAATAAAATAGGGATGAGGACAGAAGGAGACTTCATACACATCAACGAATGGCTGCTGCCACTGAGCTGGTTTTATGGACTTGGCGTAGGAATTCGCAATCAGTTGTTCAACATCGGATTGCTGAAACAACACGACTATGACATTCCTATCATCTCCGTGGGGAACATCACAGTAGGCGGTTCGGGTAAGACTCCGCATGTGGAATACCTGATTCGCTTGCTGAAAGACAAGGTTAAAGTGGCTGTTCTGTCACGGGGCTACAAGCGAAAAAGCCATGGCTATGTGCTGGCCGACAACGAGTCGACAGTGCAGGACATAGGAGATGAGCCTTATCAGATGAAGAAAAAATTTGCCGATGTGCACATTGCAGTTGACAAGAAGCGTGTAAATGGCATTGAACGCCTCACGGGTGATGCCGAAACAAACGACACCGACGTTATTCTCCTGGATGATGCATTCCAGCACCGCTATGTGAAACCAGGCATCAACATCCTGCTTGTAGACTATCACCGACTGATTATCTATGATAAACTTCTGCCTGCCGGCAGACTCCGTGAACAGCAGTCGGGTAAGAACCGCGCAGATATTGTCATCGTTACAAAATGCCCTAAAGACCTTAAACCGATGGAGTTTCGCGTCCTTACCAAGGCCATGAACCTCTATCCCTATCAGAGTTTATTCTTTACAACAATAGAATACGACAAACTCAAGCCCCTCTTTGCAACAGAAAAACCACTGCTTGACAAGTGCGAACTGGACGACAAACACATTATGTTGCTTACAGGTATCGCCTCGCCCAAGCAGATGATTGTTGACATGAAACCTCATGTGAAAGAGATTACGCCACTGACATTCGCCGATCATCACCGGTTTAAGAATAAAGATATAGTGAACATCAACGATACTTTTCATGCCATTGAGGGTGAAAAAATTATCGTGACAACAGAGAAAGATGCTACCCGACTCGAACAAATCGAGGGACTGAGTGAGGATGTAAGGCAAAATCTCTATGTGCTTCCTATCAAGGTAAAGTTCATGCTCAATCAAGAAGAAGAATTTAACAATAAAATCATAGACTATGTACGAAAGAATTCAAGAAACAGCATCCTGGTTAAAGGAAAGGATGACCACAAGTCCAAAGACAGCCATTATCCTGGGAACGGGCCTCGGACAATTAGCTTCAGAGATAACAGATAGCTACGAATTCCCTTATAGTGAGATACCTAATTTCCCGGTATCGACGGTTGAAGGACATGCCGGAAAACTGATTTTCGGAAAGCTTGGAGGCAAGGATATCATGGCCATGGAAGGCCGTTTCCATTTCTATGAAGGCTATAACATGAAAGAAGTGACTTTCCCAGAGCGCGTAATGTATGAGTTGGGAATTGAGACTTTGTTTGTCAGCAATGCTTCAGGTGGTATGAACCCCGACTTCAAAATCGGTGATCTGATGATTATCACTGACCACATCAACCTCTTCCCGGAACATCCTTTGCGGGGCAAGAACTTTCCTACAGGCCCACGTTTTCCCGACATGCATGAGGCCTACAACCATAAATTGATTGCGCTGGCTGACGAGATTGGCAAAGAGAAAGGTATTCGATTGATGCACGGTGTCTATATGGGTGTGCAGGGACCGACATTCGAAACGCCGGCAGAATATCGCATGTATCACCGCATGGGGGCAGATGCTGTCGGCATGAGCACTGTTCCAGAGGTGATTGTAGCTTGTCACTGCGGTATTAAGGTGTTTGGCATCAGCATTATTACTGACCTCGGTGGCTTCGACGTTCCTGTTGAAGTGAGCCATGAGGAAGTACAGAAAGCTGCCAATGAAGCCCAGCCTAAGATGACAGAAATCATGCGTGAGATGATTCGTCGCTCGTAAAACAAAACATAAGAGAATGACAGAAATCTCAAAACTTGGTGAGTTTGGCCTCATTGACCGACTCACCAAAGATATTCAGATTAAAAATACAAGCACCCAATATGGTGTGGGC
This sequence comes from Prevotella sp. HMSC077E09, assembly GCF_001814685.1. NCBI lineage: Bacteria > Pseudomonadati > Bacteroidota > Bacteroidia > Bacteroidales > Prevotellaceae > Prevotella > Prevotella sp. HMSC077E09. The sequence continues at coordinate 47,050 of NZ_KV817592.1, forward strand.
GATGACTGTGCTGTGCTCAGCTATCCCAATTCCGAAGTACTTATCACTTCGGACATGCTGATGGAAGGTATTCATTTCGACCTCACCTACACCGACATGCACACGCTGGGGTATAAGGCTGCAATGGTCAACATCAGCGACATATTCGCCATGAATGGAACGCCACGCCAATTGATTGTCAGCATTGCTTTGGGCAAACGGTTTACGGTAGAAGACCTTGATGCTTTCTATATGGGAATGCGTGAAGCCTGCAGCAAATGGAACATTGACATCGTTGGTGGCGACACCACATCTTCCAGAACGGGCTTAGCTATCAGTATAACCTGTGTAGGTGAGGCTCCGAAAGAATTGATTACCTATCGTAATGGTGCGAAGGAAACAGATCTTATTTGTGTCAGTGGTGACCTTGGTGCAGCATATATGGGATTGCAAATTCTTGAACGAGAGAAAGCTGTCTACTATTCACAAATTGACGACTATAATAAAAAGGTACGCGAGGCACAGGCTCATAAAGATGAAGCTAAACTCAAAGCGTTACGTGAACAGCGTCAAACCGTGGAGGATTTCCAGCCTGACTTTGCCGGGAAAGAATACCTGCTTGACCGTCAGTTAAAACCCGAAGCAAGGGGAGATATCATCGAAAAGCTGCGCGAAGCCAATATCAAACCGACTGCCATGATGGATATTTCAGATGGATTGAGCAGTGAACTGATGCACATCTGCAAACAAAGCCAATGTGGTTGCCGTGTCTATGAGAAAGAAATTCCTATTGACTATCAGACGGCTGTCACTGCAGAACAATTCAACATGAACCTCACTACCTGCGCACTCAACGGAGGAGAAGACTACGAACTGCTTTTTACAGTTCCTATCGGAGACCATGAGAAGATCAAGAACATAGGAGGTATTCGGCAGATAGGCTATATTACAAAGGAAAATCTCGGTTGCATGCTCGTCACACGTGACAACAACGAGTTTGAACTTCAGGCACAAGGCTGGAATCCACTGCGCGATGAAAAGTAAATAACAACGGCTTGGATATAAAGAAAACACAATGATTTTATGGGTAATGATCCCGCATGTGGTTATGTTAATAAATACAAACTGCAAGTATTTTCTTTATATCCACTGCTTGTTTTCGATAAATATTTCCTACCTTTGCACGCGCAAATAAGCGACATGGTGCCATAGCTCAGTTGGTAGAGCAAAGGACTGAAAATCCTTGTGTCCCCGGTTCGATTCCTGGTGGTACCACATATTAAGCAGTCAGAGATGACTGCTTTCATTGTTTTTACACCCCTTATATAATATAACAGGAGAGCAAAGAACAACTATCTTTACTCTCCTATCCTCGAAGATAACCATGGCTCATTAGCCAACAGCTTATCTATTATTCACTATATTGAGCTTCAAATTTGTTCTCCGGCATATTCCATTCGTTTCCCTAAGACCGTACAGACAATCATCTTAATATCTTTTATGAATGAATAATGATGAAGATAATAGCGGTTAAGCCGAACTTTATCGGGATAAATTACATTATCATTATATTCTTGCACTGTTGTAATACCAATTGGAAGTCCGCTTCTCCCTTTTTGTAATGCTTCATCAACAGCTTCCAAAATATCCTCTTCATTGCGATATTTCAAACTGGCAGGGCCTGTAATACCTGGGCGTAAGAGCAGAACCTCACGGTCTTCACCCTGCAATTGGTCTGCATAGCCCGGCACATCTGGCCGTGGACCAACAAAACTCATATCGCCTTTCAACACATTCCACAATTCAGGTAACTCATCAAGTTTATATCTCCGGAGTTTTTCTCCTAATGGGGTAATTCGACTTTGTTCTTGAGAAGCAATAGAAGTTGCTTCAGAATTGCGACTTGCAACAGATGCTTCAGCTTTCACAGTCATTGTCCTGAACTTATAAACCGTGAAAATCCTACCATAACGGCCAACGCGTTGCTGGCAGAATAATATAGGCCCAGGCATCTTCCATTTGATAAGTAAAGCCACTATCAATAGGACTGGACTAAGAGAAATTAAGCCAATTAATGAAATTAATTTATCAAATAACCATTTAAGTCCCATGTAGTTATTTTATGGGTTCAACTTTTTGTTTTTTACTAACTTAATAAAATAATAAAGAAACTCTCCAAGTATAGCTTTCTTATCTTCTCTTCGATAATCATCGAAAGCATTAAAATTCCAACTCAATATTTGTCTAAACTCCTTAAATGTCAGAGAACAACGAATAATTTTTCCAATAAGGGTAATTATGTCTCCAAGTATCCATTTCGTTTTCACTCCCATACGTGGAGAAATTGTTTTACTATACTTCCCTGTTGTAAAGAGTGAATATAGAATATAAGGAATATCAAAGCCACCAGCCATTGGTGTTGCTAAACCTCCTGTAAATCGGGGATTAACTTCTATAAATACAGCATCGTTTGTTTGTTCATTCACTTTGAAGTCTATACCACAAACGCCCCTATAATCAACTTTATCTAAAATCAACTTAGAATATAGTTCCAGCTCTGGCTTTTCAACTAAGATTCTCTGAGTTGTTGTGCCCCCCCCATCAGTTTTCGTAACCAAAGCTCTATAAGTACAAGCTTGAAAAAAGCTATCGTATCTAACACAATCAACACTATAATCTCTACCAGAGAAAAAATCCTCTACCAAAATATCTTTTTTATTGAATTTCAATAAAAGTTTCTTTGCCTCTTCATAATCTTTAGGGAAGAAGACTCCCTTAGAAGAATTGCCAAATTTCGTTTTAATTACAATTGGATATATAGCATTTTTTATGTCAGCTATAAAATGGGGGACAGGTACACCAACAGAGTCTGCTAAAAGTGTTGCTTTATACTTATCAGATAACAGTATTTGTTTCTCATAAGTTTCCATTGTATATAGAACATCTTTGGGAAGTTCAGCTATATGCTTGGCAATTATCAAGGCCTCATCATGGGTAGGCATAAGGACTTTAGGCGAATACTTTATTAGTGCACTCTTCAAATCCTCTATAAATCCTTGCTCATCTTTTATAAAATCGCGATAAACAAAGTTATCCACACTAAATTTAGAAAGACTACAAATATTGTATGTGGATGTATCACCAACGACAACCTTTAATCCTCTATCAAAAAGACTGCGAATTATATTATATCCAACTCGATTCCAGCAATATGTTACAATAACATCACATTTCATTGTTTATTACTTCTTAAACTTTCTATATTCTTGTAAAGTAGCCTCCCATACAGCTTTTTGTTGGTATCTGTCAATAATTATCTTACGAGAGCATGAAGCCATATTCTTTACTGTTTCTTTGTTATCTAAGCACCAATTCATTGCCTCATACAAAGCCTCCGCATTCCTTGGAGAGAATATTTTCCCATTAACATTTTCTTGGATAATTTCATTGCATCCATTAATATCTGTGACAATTGCAGGAAGCCCCATTGCACCTGCTTGTAAAACAACATTAGGAAAGCCTTCCCGATAACTTGGAAATACTAACACATCTGCCGCGATAAAAAAAGGACGAACATCATTTTGATAACCAACAAAAAGAACATTTGTATCTGTGCGTAGAAACTCTTCATTACCAAAATCAAGAGGGTCCAATTCCGTTTCAAAACGACCTACAAGAAGTAACTTAACATTTCTCTTTTCGTTTTTAAATCGTTTCATACAAGAAACTATTTCATTTATACCCTTATCACGCACTATACGCCCAATAAAAATAAAAACAAATTCATCATCCTTTAGGCCCAAGTCATTACGAATATCATTTCGATTACCCGTATATAATTTCCCCTCTATTCTATTCCTATAATTAAATAACTCGGGATTGAAGAAATCCGTATCAATACCATTTATATTCCCATTTAAAATTACATTTAATTCCTTTTTTGTAATTCCATCTTTTTGTAATGTTTCTTTTATCCCTTTTCCCTCTGGAATAACTTTATTGGCAAATTTACATGTTATAATTTCCATACTGCTCAATATTTGCCTCAAAATCCCATATGAACCTTGATAACGTAACCCTGTAACTGTATAAATACGAAAAGGAACTCGTGCAAAGTATGCAGCAATCATAGACAGCAAACTACCTTTCGGGGTATTGGCATGCACGCACCAAGGTTTTTCTTTACGGAACAACCTGTATAGAAACCACAAAGCTCTTATATCTTTTATTAAGCTTATCGGCCTTTCTAAAGGAGCATCAATAACCCGTATTCCCTCACGCTTCCCGACTTCCTCTAATACGCCTGTATCTTTTGCAACGCCAACAACTTCAAAATATTGATTTAAGTATTTCAGCTGACCTTTCAGCAGACCATCTAAAGAGATATCTGCTGTTGTTACTCTAAATAACTTTTTTCTACAGGTATTTTCCAATGTTCTTGTATGTTATAAAAATCATGATATACCGACAATACGCTTATACATTCTTTCGTAAGCCATTATCATCTTGTCAATATCAAATTGTTTTGCCCTCTCATAACAGGCATCTGCTACTTGCTGATAATATTGGCTATCCTTACTTAAATGATCAATCTCGGCAGCTAACCCACGAGCATCCCCGTGTTCAAAAAGAATACCATAGCCTTCTGTCACTTCTCTTAAACCATTCACCTTACTTGCGATGAAAGGCTTATGTGCACTCATACCTTCAATATTCGACAATGATAATCCTTCCCAATGGCTCGACATCACAATCATATCCGCAGCTCTGAGCACATTCGGTATATCCGTACGTAGGCCCAGAAATCTCACTCTGCCACCAATACCAAGTGTATCAGCCAAATGCTTTACAATATTTTGGCGTACGCCAATACCTGCAAACCATACTTCAAACTCATTCCTATCCAATAAACTCAAAGCCTTAACGACAGTATCTTGATCCTTTGCCTCTCTAAACCCTGCAACCATCAAGATCGCCTTCCTATGCTCTTTCAAAGACAACAATTCTGCATCGGGAGTTGCCTCACTGATACTCTTTACATCTATACCATTATTAATCGTAGAGATACGATGATATCGATTGGAAGATTTATCTAACCATCTCCCCCCGATATACTCCCGTAACTTCTTTTCTGCAACTTTACTGATACAGGCCACATGAGCATATTGTCCATACATCCAACCCTCTATAGGAGCATACCACTTCCAATCGCGTTTGCGATCGGAAGTGGTATGCTCGGTGGAGACAAGCTCCACCGAGCATAACACTTTAGCAACAGCAGCAAAAAGCTGTGGGGAAGAATTATGTGTATGAACGATATCATATCCTCGCATTATCTTTATCAAATTCAAGATATATAAAGGATTATAAACTCCACGCCCCAATGCATATATCTTTGTCTGTGGACTCTCTCGCCTTAACCTTTGCATCAATGGAGTTTCCACACCATTAAAGACACATAAATCCACGATATGCCCTAAGGACTGCAATCTTGGAATCATATTAACGATCAACATCTCTGCTCCTCCCATTTCCAAAGACGTAACGACTTGCAGTATTCTCATCATTCTCTATCCGACATTATATCTAACACACATTCATTAGAGCCCCCATTCTGTATAATCTAAAACAAATTTCATCTCATAAATTTAATTATTGCTGTACGGTAGAAACAAATTGAATGTCTGCAATCCGTTGGTCTATGGGCAATACGAGAACTTTTACTCTGTAGGGGCTTGTATTTCACCAAGTATTAGAAAAAGGTGTCATCGGCTCGTCCTGACATTGGAAACCTCGGAAAACGGAAAAATAGGACTTCGGGGTATCCCGAGAGACCGAAATTCAGAAAAACAATGTTTCGGGATACCCCG